>NZ_JBSSLX010000044.1:0-35057 GCF_053890995.1 Micromonospora sp. I033
CCGCCGGGTCGGGCTGCGCGGCGCCGGCCGGCCCGGCCCGGACCTGCTCACCAGCCGCGAGCAGGAGGTGCTGCGGCTGGTCGCCGAGGGGCACAGCAACAGCCGGATCGCCGAGCAGCTCTTCATCTCGCCGAAGACGGCGAGCGTGCACGTGTCCCGGATCATCGCCAAGCTGGACGTGACCAACCGGGTGGAGGCCGCCGCGCTGGCCCACCGTCTCGGCCTGCTCGACCCCCGACACCGCCCGCTCAGCGGCGGGGCAGGTAGATCCGCCAGCCGGCGACGGTGACCACGTCGAGCGCGCCCCGGCCGGGCCCGAGCCGCCGGTCCAGCCGGTCGGCCAGCGGCGACCCGGCCGGGGCCACCCAGGCCGCGTCCGGGTCCGGGTCCACCGCCCGCCGGTACGCCGGCAGCCGGTCGAACCCGGGACGCAGCTCGTCGTCGACCACCGCGCAGCGCACGTCCTCGCCGGTGGCGAAGGTGAGCCGATTGCAGGTCCAGTAGCCGGCGCGCACGTGCCGCACCCCCAGCGCGCCGAGCGTGTCGATGAGCGCCCGGTGCCGGTCGGCCTCCGCGTGGGTGGCCGGTGCGGCCCTGATGGCGCCCGCCGTGGTGACCGCCCCGGTGCCGAGCATCCCCGCCAGCACGGCGATCGCCACGATTCCGGCCGCCCGGAGCCGTCCCGGACCGCCCGCGCCCCGGTCGATCGACTCCATCGCGCCGACCTGGCGCACTCCCGGCGGCTCGGCGGGCCGGGGCCAGAGGCCGGTCCGGCGGGCGGCGGACCAGAGGGGCCAGAGCAGGGCGGGCGCGGCGACCGCCAGGACGGACAGGTAGCGGGCACTCTCGATCGGGGTCCGCCCGGCCGCGCTGCTCGCCGCGTAGGCCGCCAGCACCGCCGCCGCCCCGGCGAGCAGCGCGAGCCGCACCGCCGCCGACACCCTCCGCTCCGTCACGCGGGCGGGCTCGCCTCCGGATCTTGGACAGTTGCCGTTCGTAGCGAACGGAAAGCGTCCAAGATCCGCGGGTGAGAGGGCACGCCAGGCGGTGATCGCCCCGAGGAGCAGCAGGACAAGGAAGACCGGGGCCCACCAGAGCTGCCACCGGGCGCAGTGGCCGGGGGAGCAGAAGCCCAGGGCCAGGGGCGGGCCGAGCACCAGACCGCCGTACAGCCGCTCGCCCCAGCTCGCCGCCGCGTCCCCGCCACTGGCGGCCAGTACCGCGGCGAGCGGGTTGCGGCCGTGCCGGAGGCTGTCCAGCAGCATCGGCGCCGCGCCCAGCAGCAGCGTGGCCGCCACGACCGGCCCCGCCGGGCCGGCCAGCTCCCGGCGCCGCCGGGCCACCAGCACGGCGCCGGTACCGAGGACGTACGGCAGCACCAGCGGGTCCACCCAGAGCAGCAACCCGGAGACCAGCCCCCAGGCCGCCCAGCGGGGCAGCCGCGCCCCCGACCCGCCGTTACAAAGCCCGACGGTGAGCAGGGCCAGGGCCACCCCGGCCGGATTCAGCTCGGGGTAGCCGCCGCCGGCGATGAGCTGGTTCTTGACCACCCGGTCGGAGCCGAGCGCCAGGAAGGCGATCACCAGCAGGCCGAACCAGGGGTCGCCGCCGAGCCGGCGGGTGAGCCGCCAGGACAGGGCGAGGAAGAGCGCGTACAGGGCCAGGGCGGGCAGCCGAAGGGCGAGCGTCGACGGCCCGGCCAGGGCGACCAGGGGCGCGGCGAGGTACGCCTCCAGCGTGCCCATGTACGCCTGCCCGTAGAACCAGACCGGGAAGTCCTCCGCGCGGGCGATGTGCAGGGCGGCCAGCCCCATGGTCGCCTCGTCGCTGTTGGTGGGTGGCGCGTCGGCGAGCAGCAGCGCCAGCCGGTAGCCGACCCCGGCCAGCCCGACCAGCAGGGCGAGCAGCGCCGGCAGCCGGGGACGCCGGGGCGTACGCGGGCGGCTGGCCTCGCGCGGCTCCTGGCGTACCCCGGCGGTCATCCCTGGGATCATGGCATCCGGCGGGTGGCCGGCGGCGGGTGACGCGGCGGACGGCCGGCCTCAGCCGGCGGCCACGGCCTCGTCGCGGGCGGCGAGCGCCTGCTGGTAGAGCCGCCCGGCCCGGTACGACGAGCGGACCAGCGGGCCGCTCATCACGCCGGCGAAGCCGATCTCCTCGGCCTCCTCGCGCAGCTCGACGAACTCCTCCGGCTTGACCCAGCGGGTGACCGGGTGGTGCCGGGGGGAGGGGCGCAGGTACTGGGTGATGGTGATCAGCTCGCAGCCGGCCTCGTGCAGGTCGCGCAGCGCCTGGGAGACCTCGGCCCGCTCCTCGCCCATGCCGAGGATCAGGTTGCTCTTGGTGACCAGGCCGGCGGCGCGCGCCTGGCGGATCACGTCGAGGGAGCGCTCGTAGCGGAACGCCGGGCGGATCCGCTTGAAGATCCGCGGCACGGTCTCCACGTTGTGCGCCAGCACCTCGGGTCGGGCGCCGAACACCTCGGCGAGCTGCTCGGGCACCGCGTTGAAGTCGGGGATCAGCAGCTCGACGCCGCAGCCGGACTGCAGAGCGTGGATCTGCCGGACCGTCTCGGCGTAGAGCCAGGCGCCGCCGTCGGGCAGGTCGTCGCGGGCCACGCCGGTGATGGTGGCGTAGCGCAGGCCCATGGCGGCGACGGACTCGGCGACCCGGCGGGGCTCGTCGGCGTCGAACTCGGCCGGCTTGCCGGTGTCGATCTGGCAGAAGTCGCAGCGCCGGGTGCACTGGTCGCCACCGATGAGGAAGGTGGCCTCCCGGTCCTCCCAGCACTCGTAGATGTTGGGGCAGCCGGCCTCCTGGCAGACGGTGTGCAGCCCTTCGCGCGAGACGAGCCCGCGCAGCTGGGTGTACTCCGGGCCCATCTTGGCCTTGACCTTGATCCACGGCGGCTTGCGCTCGATCGGCGTCTCGGCGTTGCGCGCCTCGATCCGCAGCATGCGCCGCCCCTCGGGGGCGACCGTCGCGGTGCGCGCTGCCTGCTCAGTCGTCGGCGCGGAGTGCTCGATCGTCACAACGCCGAGCGTACGCCGGTCGGCGGCCGTCGATGAACGTCGGGCGACCGCCGTCACGCCCCGAATGATGTGACACCGGACACGAGCCACCAGAAAACCCCGTCACACGAGCCGGGCGCGGGTGCTAGCGTGCCCGGCAGAGCTGCGACGGAGCCGAGTAGCGGGCCGATCCGCCAGCGCAGAGAGCCGCCGGTTGCTGAGAGGCGGTCTGGCGCCGGGCCGCGAAGACCCTCCCGAGCTGCGGGAAGAACGGCGCCTCGGCGCCCAGTAGACCCCGCCGGCTGGCCCCCGTCACCGGGCGACGAACGAGGCCCTCCGCCGAGGCGGAGGGCGAAGGTGTGGTGGCACCGCGAGGCTTCCCGCTCGCCCACACCTCCCTGGGGATCGCGTTGCGATTTGACCGAGGAGGTAACCGCCGTGCAACGCATCCTGTCCTCCCAGCTCAGCCACCATGTCGGCGCGACCGTGCGGGTCGCCGGCTGGGTGCACCGCCGCCGGCTGCTCAAGTCGGTGGCCTTCCTGATCGTCCGGGACGCCGCCGGCCTGACCCAGGTGGTGGTCACCGACCCCGCCGTGCGCGCGGCCGTCGAGTCGCTGCCCGAGGAGACGGTCGTCGAGGTCACCGGCACGGTGGTCGCGAACGCCACGGCCCCCGCCGGGGTCGAGGTTGCCGAGCCGACGGTACGCCCACTCGGCCCGCCCGCCGTCCCGCCGCCGTTCGACCTCTACCGGCCGGCGCTCACCGCGACCCTGCCCACCCAGCTCGACCACGCGCCGACCGCGCTGCGCCACCCGACCCGGTCGGCGGCGCTGCGGATCTCGGCGGCGGCGGTGGCCGGCTTCCGGGCCGCGCTCGACTCCCGCGGGTTCGTGGAGATCCACACGCCGAAGGTGGTCGCCTCGTCCACCGAGAGCGGGGCGAACGTCTTCGCGCTGGACTGGTTCGGCCGGCCCGCGTACCTGGCCCAGTCGCCGCAGTTCTACAAGCAGCTCATGGTCGGCGTCTTCGAGCGGGTGTACGAGGTCGGGCCGGTGTTCCGCGCCGAGCCGCACGACACCGTCCGGCACCTGGCCCAGTACACCTCGCTCGACGTCGAGCTGGGGTTCGTGGCCGACCACCGGGACGTGATGGCCGTGCTGCGGGAGACCCTGGCCGGGATGCTGGCCGAGGTCGAGGCGCGGGCCGGCGGCGCGCTCGCCACCCTCGGGCTGGCCCTGCCCGCGGTGCCCGAGGAGATCCCGGCCGTGCACTTCACCGAGGCGCTCAAGATCGCCGGGGCGCCGGCCGACGAGCCGGACCTCGCCCCGGCGCACGAGCGGGCGCTGGGGGAGTGGGCGCGCCGCGAGCACGGCTCGGACTTCCTCTTCGTCACCGGGTACCCGATGGCGAAGCGGCCGTTCTACACCCACCCGGACCCGGCCCGGCCGGCCCACTCCAACGGCTTCGACCTGCTGTTCCGCGGGATGGAGCTGGTCACCGGCGGCCAGCGGCTGCACCGGTACGAGGACTATCTCGCCGCCCTGGCGGCCCGCGGCGAGCCGGTCGAGCCGTACGCCGGGTACGTGGACGCGTTCCGGCACGGCATGCCGCCGCACGGGGGCTTCGCCATCGGGCTGGAACGCTTCGTGGCCCGGCTCACCGGGGCGGCCAACGTGCGGGAGGTGACCGCCTTCCCCCGGGACCTGCACCGCCTCACGCCGTGAGGGGCTCTCCGGCCCAGGACGCCACTGTGCTGGGCCGGAGTGTCGCGGTCCTGCCGAATCAGACGAAGTTCACGTCACTGCACCACATGTAGGCCTGGTCGAGGTGGGATGCCTGCCAGATGACGAAGACGATGTGGCGCCCGGTGTATCCGGAGGTCGAGACGTTGAAGCTGATGTTCTGCGCCGGCGCGTACCGTCCGGTCTGCGTGATGAAGTCGAGGTTCCCCCACCCGAGCCGCTGGGTGGTGGGAGAGAGTCCGCACCTCAGGACCTTGCGGCCCCGTTCCGGCCCTAGGGCGCGATCGGGAGCTGACGCTTGTGGTCGGTGGCCCGGTAGCGGGCCACCAGCGCCGCCTCCACCTCCGCCGGCACCGGCCGCCCCTCCAGGTAGTCGTCGATGTGCTCGTAGGCCAGGCCGAGCGCGTCCTCGTCGAGCTTGCCCGGGGCCAGGCTCTCCAGGTCGGCGGTGGGCGCCTTGCCGACCAGCTCGGCGGGGGCGCCGAGGGCTTCGGCCAGCGCCCGCACCCGCCGCTTGGTCAGCCCGGTCAGCGGCACCAGGTCGGCCGCCCCGTCACCGTGCTTGGTGAAGAAGCCGGTGACCGCCTCGGCGGCGTGGTCGGTGCCGACCACCAGCCCGTCCGTCGCGCCGGCCACCGCGTACTGGGCGATCATGCGCTGCCGGGCCTTGATGTTGCCGAGCACGAAGTCCTGCTGCGCGGCGTCGCGGAAGGTCAGCCCGGCGGCCACCAGCGCGTCGAGCGCGGCGTCGGCGGCCGGCTTGACGTCGACCGTGAGCACCCGGTCCGGCCGGATGAACTCCAGCGCCGCCTGGGCGTGGTGCTCGTCGGCCTGCACCCCGTACGGCAGGCGCATGGCGACGAAGGTGGCCGGGTGGCCGGCGGCGCGGGCCCGTTCCACGGCGAGCTGGCAGAGCCGGCCGGCGGTGGTCGAGTCCACCCCGCCGCTGATGCCCAGGACCAGCGTGGCCAGGCCGGTGTCGACCAGGCGGTCGGCGAGGAAGACGACCCGGCGCTCGATCTCCTCGGCGGCGTCGAAGGCCGCCGGCACCTGGAGCTCCTCGGCGATCCGCTGCTGGGTCGACATCACGTCGGTCATCGGGGGTTCTCTCCTCGTCAGGCGGGACCGAGCAGGTCCCAGGGGTTGCCGGCCAGGTCGCGGAAGACGGCGACCCGCCCGTACGGCTCGGTGCGCGGGGGCTTCACGAACTCGACCTTCGCCTCGACCATCCGCCGGTAGGTGGCGTCGAAGTCGTCGACCTGGAGGAAGAAGCCGACCCGGCCGTGGGTCTGGTCGCCCACCGCCGCCGCCTGCCGCTCCCCGTCGGCGCGGGCCAGCAGCAGCCCGGTGCCGCCGCCCGGCGGGCGGACGACCACCCAGCGCTTCGGCCGCCCGTCGTTGGTCAGCGAGGGCTTGTCCTCCACGAGCTCGAAGCCGAGCACCTCGGTGAAGAAGGCGATGGCCGGGTCGTAGTCGGCGACGACGAGGGTGACGAGATCGATCCGCACCCGCTAGTCCTGGACCGTGACCAGGGTGGGCAGGTGCCGCTCGACCACCGGCAGCACGTCGGCGACCGTGATCGGCCGGCCCAGCTCGGCGGTGAGCGAGGTGACCCCGGCGTCGCGGATGCCGCACGGCACGATCCGGTCGAAGTAGCCGAGGTCGCAGTCGCAGTTGATCGAGAAGCCGTGCAGGGTCACGCCCCGGGCCACCCGGATGCCGATGGCGGCCACCTTGCGGGCCGGCCCCCGGTCGTCCTCGGGCACCCAGACCCCGCTGCGTCCCTCGACCCGCCCCGCGGCCAGCCCGAACTCGGCGCAGACGTCGATCAGCAGCTGCTCGGTGCGCCGGACGTACGCGACCACGTCGACCGGGTCGGGCAGCTTCACGATCGGGTAGCCGACCAGCTGGCCGGGCCCGTGCCAGGTGATCTTGCCGCCACGGTCCACGTCGATCACCGGGGTGCCGTCCATCGGCCGGTCCCACGGCTCGGTCCGCTTGCCCGCGGTGTAGACGCTGGGATGCTCCAGCAGCAGCACGGTGTCGCCCTGCTCGCCCGCCACCACGGCCTCGTGCAGCCGGCGCTGCTCGTCCCAGGCGGCCTGGTAGTCGAGGAGGCCGGCACGGACGGCGGTCAGCCCGGAAGTCGTCACGCTCACGCGTCCAGCCTAGTCCCGCCGCTGCGGGGCGACCCGCGTGAGCCTCGTCGCCATTCTCCGCCGCGGACCCGCGTCGCCCCCGCCGGGACCCGTCGATCTTGCAGTTACGGCCGCCGTTTCGCGGCATTCGCCCCCGATGCCGGGGCGCCAAGTGCAAGATCGCGGGGTCAGGGCTTCGGGACGCGCCAGAGCCAGACGTCCTCGACCCGCTCGGGTGGGCCGAGCAGGGCGGTGGCGGTGCGGCGCACCGCCTCCTCGTCGACGTCGAACTTCGCGCCGTGCACCCGGTCGGCCAGCACCACCGTCTCGACACCCCAGTAGCGCAGGTCGGCCCGGGACTCCCGGATGCTGCCGTCGGTGATGATCGGCACCAGCCCGGTCCGCCCGGCCTGGTCCACCAGCGCGCTGAAGGTGCGCGGGACCGGCCCGATCCGGCCCCGGCCGTCCGGCCCGCCCGGGCCGAGGAAGAAGCCGGCCGGGATGCGGAACTCGCCCTGCCGGTGGGCCAGGGCGTACGCCTGCCAGCGCTGGCCGTCCGGGTAGATGTCGACGGTCAGCGGCAGCGGGGTGAGCACCCCGCCGGGCGAGACGTAGCGTTGCCAGGCGCCGCTCGTGATGAATGTCGGGACCGGCTCCCGGACGCTGGTCAGCAGCGGGGTGGGCAGCAGCGGCAGCAGCGCGGCGACGAAGCCGAGCGCCCAGACCAGCTCGGTGGAGCGGTGCCGGGGCGGCCGGGCGCGCAGCGCGTCGACCGCGTACGCCAGCAGCAGCCCGATCACCGGGGCCACCACCAGGGCGAGCCGGGCGGGCAGCGCCGCGTTGACCACCGGCAGGTTGTCCAGCACCCCGAACGGCAGCAGCTGGTCGGTGCGCCGGCCGTTCCACTTGGCCGTCGGCCCCCAGGAGAGCACCGCGAAGACCAGCGCGGTCACCCCGAGCGCGGTGAGCGTGGCCCGGAACGCCGCGTCGGCGCGCCGCCAGAGCAGGACGAAGCAGGCGACGGCGAGCAGCAGCAGCGGGATCCCGAAGAAGGAGTTCTCCTCGGTCGGGTTGGGCGCCAGCGAGGTGCCCAGCCCGGCCCAGCCGGCCAGGGACCGGCGCGGGTACGACCCGTACGCGGCGATGTCCTCGGAGTGGATGAGCGGGTCGAATCCGGTGCCGTGGAACCGCTGCGGCCCGGCGAAGTGCAGCCACAGCGGGTAGGCCAGCAGCACCCCGGCGACCAGCGCGGTCACCCCGAGCCCGCGCAGGAAGCCCGGCAGGGCGGCGCGCGCCTCGGCCCGGCGGGCCGGGTGCAGCGCCCACACCAGCAGGAACAGTCCGACCGCCAGCGCGGTGAAGAAGAGCCCCTCGGCGGCAATCGAGAAGGCGACCGCCACCAGCACGCCGAGCACCACCCCGCCGGCGATCGCGCGCCCGGGACGGCGCAGCCGGAGCACGCCCCAGACGAGCAGCGGCACCAGCCAGCCGGCGGTCCAGTTCAGGTGCGCGTTGGCGTGCGACACCATGGCCGGGCAGTAGGCGATGAAGAGCGCGCCCACCCCGGCGGCCAGCCGGCTGGCGACCAGGTGCCGGCTGAGCAGCCAGTACCAGGCCACCGCGGTGGCGGCCAGGTTGAGGGTGAGGATCACCAGGAACGTCGCCGGCGGCCCGATCAGGTACGTCAGCGGCGCGAAGACCACCGCGTACGCGGTGATCGAGGTGTTGACCGCGAGGTTCACCCCGTCCGGGACGTTGATCAGGTGGGTGAAGAGCGGGTTCTCCCCGTGGGTCACGGCGTGCCCGCCGAAGGCCAGCAGCCACTCGAAGAGGGCCTGGTCGCTGGAGTTGACGGTGATGGTGCGGGTGTTCGGGTCCCGCCACATCCCGCTGGTCACCCAGAGGGCCAGGGCCACCGCGGCGACCACCAGCAGCAGGTCGGCGCGCCGGTTGCGGGCGGCGGGCGCGGTCGACCGGCCGGTAACCGGGGACGGGGAGGACGGCACGCAGCGGACGTTACCAACCGGACCTGGACACGCCGGTCAGACACGGAACCTTGACCGCTTGTTGGAAATGACTTCCAATTGCATCGAGTCGCGCGCTGGCGCGTACCGATTGGAGGAGAGATGTCCCTCGACGTACCCACCGCTCTGCTGGAGCGGGCTGAGGCGGGTCAGGTCGACGACGCCGAGTTCGTCGACTGTGTCCGCCGGTCCCTGCCGTACGCCTGGTCCGTGGTCGCCGACGTCGCGGCGCGGGCGGCCGGCGGCGACATGGCCGAGCACGCGGTGCCTCCGCCCGGTGAGGCCGAGCGCGGGCAGTTGCTGCGCGCGCTGGCCAGCGACGCCATCCGGGGCGGCCTGGAGCGGCACTTCGGCGTGACCCTGGCCTTCCAGAACTGCCACCGGGTGGCCGCCTTCCCGCCGGCCCTGGCCGGCGGCCCGGCGCACCGCGAGTTCGTGTCGCCGCTCGCGCAGATCCGCAACCAGTCGCCCGAGCTGCGCAACTGCTGAGGGCTCGGCGGGCGGGGCCGGCCGGCGCGGCCCCGCCCGCACACTTCGGCGTTCGTGAATGTGTGAGCGGCGGCCATTCCGGGGGCGTGAAACACGGACGTAACGTCGCGGCAACTCGGGGGTGACCCAGTTCACAATTCGCCGTCAGGAGGCCGCCGTGCGCCGCTCCTCATCCCTTCTCACCCGCCTCGCCGGGGTGGCGGCCGGGGTCGTCCTGGCCGCCGCCGCCGTCCTCGCCGCCGCCCTGCCCGCCCAGGCCGCCACGCTCACCCAGGTCACCGGCTTCGGCTCGAACCCCGGCAACCTCGCCATGTACGCCTACCGCCCGGACGGCCTGCCGGCCAACGCCCCGGCGGTGGTGCTCCTGCACGGCTGCACCCAGAACGCCTCGACCTACTTCACCAACTCCGGCTGGCAGAAGTACGCCGACCAGTGGAAGTTCGCGCTGATCGTGCCGCAGCAGCCCTCGGCCAACAACGCCAACTCCTGCTTCAACTGGTTCGAGACCGGAGACACCGCCCGGGGACAGGGCGAGGCGCTGTCGGTCAAGCAGATGGTCGACTACGCCAAGGCCAACTACTCCGTCGACGGCAGCCGGGTCTACGTCAGCGGCCTGTCGGCCGGCGCGGCGATGAGCGCCGTCATGCTCGCCACCTACCCGGACGTCTTCGCCGCCGGCTCGGTGATCGCCGGCATCCCCTACCGTTGCGCCACCAGCATGACCAACGCCTTCTCCTGCATGAACCCCGGCGTCGACAAGACCCCCGCGCAGTGGGGCGACCTGGTCCGCAACGCCTACGCCGGCTACACCGGCAAGCGACCCCGGGTGGCCATCTGGCACGGCACCTCGGACACCACCGTCGCGCCGCTGAACGCCGCCGAGTCGCGCGACCAGTGGACCAACGTGCTGGGCGTGTCGCAGACCCCGACCAGCACCGCGTCGCTGCCGGCCGGCACCAGCCTGGAGGTCTACGGCAGCGACCAGGTGCGGCTCTACCGGGTCTCCGGGATGGGCCACGGCACCCCGGTCGACCCGGGCTCGGCCACCGACCAGTGCGGCACCGCCGGGGCGTACTTCCTGGACACCATCTGCTCGACCTACCGGGACGCGCTCTTCTTCGGGCTGAACGGGGGCGGCACGCCCAGCCCGACGCCGACCGCGACCGCGTCGCCCTCCCCGACCCCGACCACCGCGCCGGTCTGCGTCACCGCGAGCAACTACGCGCACGTCACGGCCGGCCGGGCCTACCAGTCCGGCGGCTACGCCTACGCGCTGGGCAGCAATCAGCGGATGGGCCTCTACAACACCTTCTACACGAGCACCCTGAAGCAGACCGGTCCCGGTTACTGGGTCATCGGCTGCTGACCGCGCCGTCGTCGCCCTCGCCGGCTCAGTCGGTGAGGGCGGCGTGCAGCGCGCCCGGCAGGTCGGGGTGGGTCCAGGTGAAACCGGCCTTGCCGAGCACGCCGGGGAGGACCCGGGTGCTGGTGAGCGCCTCGTGGGCGAAGCCGCCGAGGGCGACCTTCAGGGCGACCGCCGGGATCGGCATGATCGCCGGCCGGTGCAGCTGGCGGGCCAGCTCCCGGGTGAACTCGGCGTTGGTGACCGGGGCCGGACCGACCACGTTGACCGGACCGGCGAGGTCGTCGCGGGCCAGCAGGAAGGTCACCGCGTCCAGCCAGTCGCGCATGGAGATCCACGGCAGCCACTGCCGGCCGTTGCCCAGCTTGCCGCCGACGCCCAGCCGGAACGGCAGCAGCTGCGGCTTGAGCATGCCGCCGTCGCGGTGCAGCGGCAGCCCGGTGCGCAGCCGCACCACCCGCGCGCCGGCGTCCTCGGCCGGACGGGTGGCGGCCTCCCAGACCCGGCACACGTCGGCCAGGAAGCCCTCGCCGGCCGGCGAGTCCTCCTCGACCGTCCGGTCGCCGGTGTTGCCGTACCAGCCGACCGCGGAGGCGTTGAGCAGCACGGCCGGCCGTTCCTCGGCCGGCAGGCCGGCGATGGTGATCGCCAGCGTGGTGGTGCTGTCCACCCGGCTGGAGCGGATCAGGCCCTGGTACGCGGCGTTCCAGCGCTTGTCGCCCACCCCGGCGCCGGCCAGGTTGACCACCGCGTCGGCGGCGGCGACGACCTGCGGGTCGAGCTGCGCGGCGGACGGGTTCCACTGCCGCTCGTCGGGGGTGCGTGGTGCGCGGCGGACCAGGCGGGTGACCTGGTGCCCGTCCGCGGTGAGCCGGTCGACCAGTCGGGTGCCGAGGAAGCCGGACACTCCGGCCATGAGGATCCGCATGTCCATATCTTCGGATACGGATGAGGATCTGGATGCGTTGAGCGAAATCACTCACTCGTCGTTCGCGGCTCTTGCCCGCTGACCTTCCCGGCGCTACGCACCGGGCGGCGGCGTGAGTCGGGGTTCACTCCCCGGTCCGGCCGTCGATCGCCTCCCGCAGGATGTCGGCGTGCCCGAGGTGGCGGGCGTACTCGTCGGTCATGTGGGCGAAGATCCAGCGCAGCGAGTGCGTGCGCCCGGTGCCGGGGTGGCGGCCGACCGCGTCCAGCGGGCGCTCGGCGGCGATCCGGCGCGAGACGGTCACCTCCGCCCGCCACAGCGCGAAGGTCTCCGCGCCGGTGGCTGCGGCGACCTCGGTGAACGGGGCGTCCGGGTGCACGGAGAGGTCGAAGAGGTCCCCCGGGAAGGCGTCGGCGAGCACCGCCTGGAAATACCACCGCTCCACCGTGGCCAGGTGCCGGACCAGGCCGATCAGCGACAGGCCGGACGAGGGCACCGGCCGCTGTCGAAGTTGCGCGTCGGTGAGCCCCGCGCACTTGCGGACCAGGGCGTCCCGCTGGAAGTCCAGGAAGGTCTCGAGCAGCGTCCGTTCGTCCACGGTGGGCGGCAACGCGAATCGTTCATCGATCACCGTCCGGATCGTACACGCGTTCGACGCTCGATGGGTCGACGCCGGCTCGGTCGACCCGGCTCGTCCGGATGCGGCGACGGGCCAGGCAGGTGGGACCGCTGGAGCCGTTTCAGTTCGGGCCGGCCAGTGCGGCCGCCACGGCCAGGGCGAACCGCACCGGGTTGTCGACCATGATGTTGTGGCCGCAGTCCGGAATCGCCACCGCGTCGACACCCGCGGCCGCCAGCCGGTCCGCGTCGAACCGCGGCCCGTCGGCCGCCGGGTACAGCAACGTACGCGGCACGGTCAGTCTCGCCAACTCCTCGCGCGGGCCCGGGGTCGTGCCGCGGAGCAGGCTCAACGCGGTGCGGTAGAGCCCCTCCCGTCCGGCCAGGCGCATCGTGGCCGCCCACTCCGGCCCGACGAACGCCAGCGTCTCGTCCCAGCCGTGGTCCAGGAACTCCCGCTCGGTGTGGTAGACGCCGATGCCCGAGGTGCCCGGCCGCTTCGCCGTCGGCAACGTCTCCACCGCGTCGAGGGCGGGGTCGACAAGCACAAGCCGGCGTACCAGCCGGGGGTGACGTGCCGCCAGCAGGACCGCGACGGCGCCGCCCGCACTGTGCGCGATCACGTCGGCGTCCTTCACCGCCGCCTGGTCCAGCGCGTCCGCCAGCAGGTCCGCGTGCATGTCCAGGGTGTACGCCGCGTGCGCGGGCCGATCGCTGATCCCGAAGCCCAGCAGGTCCATGAGCAGTGAGCGGTGCCCGGTCAGGGCCGGATGTGCAACGGCTTCCGCGTAGTAGGGCGCGGAGCTGGCACCGAGTCCGTGCAGGTAGACGCGGGTGGGTTCGGTGCCGGGCAGCTCGGCCCAGCGGATGCGGGAACCGTCCGGGGTCACGATGGCGCTGTGCATAGCGCCGAATATACCTCGTAGTCGAGGTATCAAGGTAAGAGGGTATATCGGGTGGGGGGTATGATCGGGGCGATGTTGGAACTCGCGATCCTCGGATTCCTCTACGACGAGCAGCTGCACGGCTATGACCTGCGTAAACGCATTGCCGCGCTGACCGGGCACGTGCGCCCGATCGCCGACGGCACGCTCTACCCGCTGCTCAAACGGATGGAGGCGGCCGGGCTGCTGACCCGCGAGCTCCAGCCCGGCCGGGTGGCCGCGCCGCGGCACGTGCTGTCGCTGACCGCCACGGGCCGCCGGGCCCTCCTCGACCGGCTGCGGGAGCCCGACGACCTGTTCATCACCGACGAGAACCGGTGGTTCACCCTGCTCGCGTTCCTGCGCCACCTCGACGACCCGGCGGCCCAGGCGGCGGTCCTGCGGCGGCGCCTGACCTTCCTCACCCAGCCGGCCAGCTTCTTCTGGGACGGCGACCGGCCGCTGCGCGCCGCCGACTTCGACGACCCGTTCCGGCAGGGGCTGTTCACGATCGCGACGGCGACGACGCGCACCGAGCTGAACTGGCTGCGGGAGACGATCGCGGATCTCGACGGCTGACCGCTCGTCCCGTGGCGCCGCCACCCCGGCGAGCCGGAATTGATCAGACGATGGCGGCCGCGCGGGGGAGCAGCGGTGCCAGGGCGTCGACGGCGTCGGCGCGGACCACGAAGCGGGTGATCCCCCAGCGCCGCCGGTGCTCCGCGACCGCCGCGACGATCTCGTCGGGGGTGCCGATGAGCACGAACGGGGTGGCGAGCAGGTCGGCGACGGCCAGCCCCGTGTCGGCGGCGATCGAGGCGGCGGCGGCCTCCGCGTCGTCGGTCACGGTCACCTGCTGCACCAGGGCCTCCAGCGCGGGCGGCTCGTCCCGCCCGGCCGCCCCGGCCGCCACGTGCGCGAGCTGCGCCTCGATCTGGTCGGCCCGCCAGCGCACGTCGTGGGCGTGGCCGTCGGCGAGGGTACGCCCGAAGCCGGTCAGCCCGACCACGTCGGCGTGCGCGCCGGCCCAGCGCAGCAGCGCAGAGTTGGCCGTGCCCATGGTGAGCGGGACCCGGTCCCGCACGGGGCGCAGTTCGGTGAGCCGCGCGCCGCGCGCGGCCAGCTCGGGGGTGTCCACGGTCACCTCGTGCCCGGCCAGCAGGTCGCGTACGGCCTCGGCGACCGCGACGCAGCGACGGACCCGGGCGGCGACGTCGGGGCGTTCGCGTCCGACGGCCCGCCACTCGGCCGGGGTGTGCCCGGCGCCGAGGCCGAGCCGGGCCCGGCCGCCGGAGACCACGTCCAGGGTGGCCACGTCGGTGGCGAGCAGGATCGGCTCCCGCACCCCGGCGTTCGAGACGTACGAGCCCAGGCCCAGCGTCGAGGTCACGGCCGCCGCGGCGGCGAGCGCCACGAACGGCGACGCGCCGTGACCGGGGTGGTCGGCGGCCAGCAGCGCGTCGAAGCCGGCCGCCTCGACCCGGCGGGCCAGGTCGGTCCAGCTCGTCGCGTCGGTCGGCCGGGCCTGCACGGAGAAGATCGCCATCGGCCCAGCATTCCCGTGTCATGGCCGTCCGGGCCAGCCCGGACCCGCCGATTCTGCTGACCGGCGAATCCGGGCCGACGGTGGCCTCGATGGTTACGCGGTCTCCGTCCGTTCGAGAATGTCCCCGGTCCCTGGTGGCGTGAGGCCGAGCAGTTCCACGGGTTCACCCGCCAACCGGTTCAACGCGGCGACCAGTTTGCGCTCCTCGTAGGTGAAGTGCGACTCCAGCAGCGCGGCCAGCCCGTCCAACTCGGCCCGGACGGACCGGCCGTCGGCCGCCTCGACGAGCAGGGCGTCGACCCGGCGCAGCAGGTCGGCGACGATCCGGTGGTCCGCGCTCAGCTCGGCCAGCACGGGCCGCAGCTCGGGCGCCTGCTCGGCCAGGACGCGGAACGCCCCGCCGTCCTCGCCGGTGTGGTGCCGGTCCAGCGCCGCGCAGAACCCGACGCAGTGCGCGCGCAGCTCCCGGGAGAGTGCGGCGCCGCCGCCGTCGGGGGAGTCGAGGCTCGCGCGGAGCCGGGCCAGCTCCTCGCGGAGCCAGTGGTGGATCTCGATCAACTGGGTGCCGAGCGCGGTCAGCCGTCCGCTCGGTGGGTGGGATGGGTGCACATGGTCCCCTGCTGCCCCGCGCCTCCATGCCCACGGCGGCCTTCGTGCCGGATGCACCGCGACGCTGCCGAGATTCTAGCCGTACCCCTGCCGGCTGGCTGTCCGGTGGAGGAGTGCCGGGGGAGGGCCGAGGGCCGATTCTCCGTCACGGTGAACCGGCCCTCGACGATCTTCAGATGCCCATCGCAGATGAGCAGTCTCCCTAGGTGGGCATGGTGCGTTCGAGTGCGGCCGCCTCGGTCAGCAGGGCGTCGAGCACCTCACCGCCGGCCGGCAACGGCTGCCCACCAGCACGTTCGAGCAGCACCAGGGAGACCACCAGGACGCCACGCAGCAGGTGCGACAGCGCGGCGTGGCGACCCCCGTTGTAGAACCGCCAGAGGTGCTCCACGAAGGTCGCGAACCTCTCCGGATCGAGGTCGCAGGTGCCGTTGCGGCGAGGGACCAGGCCGGACGGAACCTCGACAAGGCCGGCCACCAACTCGGCCTGACCGAGGTACAACTGGCCGACCCGGAGGGCGGGATCCCACACCGGTGCCTCGGCGGTCTGAAACGGGTAGCTCATGAAGCGAACTCAATCTTCCACTGGACTCCGGCGTCCTCGGCCAACTGCCTCAACCTGTCCGTGATGACCTGGCGGGTCTTTGAATCAATCTTCTTATTGGTGAAACGGAATCCGATGACGGCGTCGCGGTAATCGGGCGGCAGGAGCGTCCGACACTTCAGATATTTAGCGAACTTCCCGTCGAGCTCCTTGGCCAGCCAGTCGGTGTCCCCCCACCACGGGATCCCGCTCTTGAGTTCCCACAGCTCGCCGTTCTCGATGCTGTCGATGTCGGTGACGATCTTTCCGGTGGCCGGATCGATGACATCGTACTCGGTCTCACCGTCCAGGCAGCCGCCCACGTTGTGGACCAGCAGCGTCGTCGAGCCCGCGGCCACGTAGTAGGTGTGGATCTCGGCGACGGTCAGGTTGTGCATCACCTGCCTGCCGGGGTAGGTGCGGACGCCGGTCACCCGGACCGGCTCGCCGGTCGTGGTGCGCAGCGTGCTGCCGACCCGCAGCTCGGCGGCGTCGACCCAGCGCCGGGAGTCCGAGGTCCAGAACGGATGATGCGGTGTGGTGTGCACGGTCGTTGCCGGCCCCGTGCGGGGCGCGACGGTCACATCGGTGAGGACCGTGTCGGTGTTGCTGATCAGCCTGGTCACCGGCTGGGCGGCGGTGACACCCGTGGTGGGATCGGTGGCCAGGACGCGGTCGCCCACCCGTACGTCCGCGATGGGCTTGCTACCGCCGTCGGCGAGCACCACCGGGGTGTCGGCCGAGAAGCTGTTCCCGGTGAGGCATGACCTGAGCCGCAGCTCCTGCCTCGCCTTGTTCGCCGCCTTCAGGTCCGCCTCGGCCTGTTTCGCCGCCCGGCTGATGGCGTAGAGCTGTTTGGCGGCCTTGAAGCCGGCGCCCACGAGCTTGGCGAGTCCGGCGAAGAGCAGTGACTCCAACACCAGGGTGCCGAGGTTGAGCAGGGTGTCGGCCAAGCCCTGGTCGCCGTTGATGAACTTGTAGATGTTGAGGCCGACCTCGCCGATGGTCACCAGGGTGCCCAGGACGATGCCGCACACCACGGTCGCGATGCAGCCGATTCCGAGGGCGGCGGCGACCGGGATCAGGGTGGCGGTGATGCCGTTGATGAGGTGGGTGAGCAGCGTCAGCGTCTGTCCACCCCGGAAGTCGGGGTCCAGGACGGAGGCGAGGCAGTTCTTGTTGAGCTGGCTGCCCTCGGGATAGATGCTGCAGTACGCCGAGTTGGTGTAGGCCCGTTTGGCCAGCTCGGCGGGGTCGGCGATGACATTGCGAATGCAGGTCGCGGCCCACTCACCCTGGGTGCCGTTCAGCAACTTCTCGAAGTCCGACGCCGGACCCATGGCGTACTCGGTGTGGCACTTGGCGACCTCCAGGCCCTTGGCCGCCTCGTACTCCTTGTAGGCCTCGTTGGCGGCGGCGACCGCCTCACCGGCGCTCTTGCCGGCGGCGATGGCCGAGTCGTACGCGCGTTTCGCCGAGGCCTGCGCCTCGTTGGCGGACTGGATCGCCTGTTCGTGCGAGGCGACCGCCCAGGACGCGGAGCGGATCGCACTCCGCGCCGAGGCGGACGCCCTGGTCGCCGCGTCCTTGGCGGTCTTGACCGCCGCCTCGGCCTTGGCCACCGACTGGCTCGCCTGGTCGGCATACTGGGCGGCCTTCGCCGCGTAGCCGGCAGCGGCCTGCGCGGACTGGGCGGCCTGGTCGGCGTAGTTCGCCGCCGCCTCCGCGTCCTTGCGGGCCTGCGCTGCGACCTTCTGCGCCTCCATCGCGTTCTGCATCGCGGTCTGGGCGATTCCGTTGATGCGCTGGACGAGACCGGCCACCACCGCCAGGTGCGCTGCGGCGTCCTGGTCCCGCTCGGCCGCGGCGTACCGGCTCTCCTTGAGGAACTGCTGCAGTCCGGGCGGAGGCCCGTCCAGAGCGATCTGCGCGGCGGCCTTGACCTCCGGGCCGCTGTCCGCGCTGGCCATGATCGCGTTGACCTGGATCCGCTGCCCGACGGCGGCGGCGGTGTACTGGCCGGAGGCGATGAACGCCCGCAGCTTCTGCCCGTCCTGGGAGTCCAGGGCCTCCTGCGCCTTCTGGGCCAGGTATACGTCCCCGGAGTTCTTCGCCGCGTAGAGGATCTGGTTGACCTTGAGCCGGTCCTGTGTGTACCGGCCGGAGTAGTTCTGCGTACGCAGGAACTCCGACACCTGCGCGTCACTGCCCTTGAGCGCCGCCAGCGCCGCATCACGCAGTCCGATGTTGTCGGTGACCGCCAGATCCCGCACCGCGACCCGGTCGTCCTGCCCGGCCGCCTCCGCGATGCCGGTGCGCACGAACTCCATCACCTGCGCGTCGCTGCCGGACAGCGCGGCCTGGGCAGCCTTCCGGGTCCAGGCGCCGGACGCGCTCGACAGGTGCAGGGCGACCTTCCGGGCGGCACCGACGGCGACGGCGGGGTCGGTGGCCGGGCTCGTCGCCTCGGCGATGAGCCGGTTGGTCTCCGCGTCGCGCTGCTCGGCCTGCAGCGCGTCCCACTTGGCCGCCGCCTGCGCCTGGTCGTACTTCGCGCTGGCCTGCCGAGCCGCCTCGACGCCCTCGTCCTGGGCCACCGCGATGCGCTCCGCGTCCGCCGCCCGCGCCGCGTTGTACACCTCGATCGCCTGTCCGGCGGTCTCGACCGCCGCGTTCGCCGCCGCGGTCGCCGCGTTCGCCGCCTCACTCGACCGCTGCGCCGCCATCGCGGCGTCCCCGGCATGATCCGCCGCCTCGATCGCAGCGGCGGCCGCCTCCTCGGCGTGCTGTGCTGCTCGGTTCGCCGCGTCCCGTGCCTTGAACGCCGCCTGCGCGGCGATCTCCAGGTAGCGCTGCGCCGCGTCCGCCGCCCGCAGCGCCCGGTCCGCGTCCGCCCGCGCCTGCTTGGCCGCTGCCACCGCCTCCGACGCGTCCGCGCCGGCGGCGTTCGCGTACGTGGTCGCGTCGTCGTTGGCGTCAGCGGCGAGCTTCGCCTGGTACGCCGCCGAGCGGGCGGCCTCCAGGGCGTTCATGCCCGCCTGGATCGCCTGACCCGCCAGGTGCGCCGTCGTGGCGAAGTCCCGCGACAACCTGGCGTTGTCCCGCGCCTCCTGCGCGGTGATGCGCGCCGCATCGGCCTTCGACGCGTCGGTCGCCGCCAACGCCGCCGCGTTGTACGCCCTGGTCGCCGCCCGCTCCGCCTGCGACGCCGCCGACGCCGCGCGCTGCGCCGCTGCCGCGGCCGCTCGCGCCGCCCGGTTCGCCGACGCCGCCGCCTGCACCGCCACCTTCGCCGCTGCTGCGGCCTTCTGCGCGGCCACCGCCGCCCGCTTGGCCTGCGCCGCCGCTTCCTTCGTGTCGTTGCGCGCCGCGTTCGTCGCGGCGGCCGCCTCCTGCGCCGACCGCTTGGCCGCCTCGGCGGCCTCCTTGGCCCGCGCCGCCTCGTCCACGGCCCGCTGGGTCTCCTGTGCCGCCAGGTCGCCCTGCGCCTGCGCCTGTGCCTGCAGCGCGGTCAGCGTCTCCGTCTCCTGGTCGCGGGCCGCCGCGACCGACCAGCCGTAGTCCAGGAACGACTCCAACGCCTCCGGCGTACCCGCGTCGAGCGCCTTCTGCCCGGCCGCCTTCACCTGCGGGCCGCCCGTGGCCATCGCCTGGTTGACCCGCACCCGCTGATCCGTCAGCCACCGCGACTGCCAACCGGAGTCCACGAACTCGCGCCACACCGACGGGTCCGCCGAATCCAGCGCCTGCTGCGCGGCCGCCTTCACCTGATCGCCGCCGGCTGCCATCAACTGGTTGACGCGCACCCGGGCGTCGGTGTCCGACGGCTGCCGCCAGCCGCTGTTCAGGAAGGTCGACAGGGCATCCGGGTCACCAGCGTCCGCCGCGTTGAGCGCCTGCTGCGCCGCCGCCCGTACCGCCGGCCCGGCCTCGGCGATCACCGACACGACCGCGTCCCGGTTGTCCAGTTGCTGTGCCTGGGCCCAGCCGTCGCTCAGGAACGCCCGGATCTGCTCATCGGTGCCGACCAGGGCCAACTCCGCGGCGGCCCGCACCTTCGCGCCACCGTTCAACCACGCCTGCACCACCGGCGTCCGGTCGGCTGGCGGGGGTGGCGGGTCCTCCGCCCGGGCCGGATTCGCCGGTAGGAGACTGACCAACAACGCCAACGCCGTGAGGCACGCCACGACGGCCTGCCGCCAACCGGCCCCCTGGCGCCGCGCCAGTGGCACGACGCCCGCGGACGATCTCAGAACCATGCCTACTCCCCGTGGAAAAGCGCGCCGCCCGTTCGGTGGGCGGCGCGGCGACGACAACCTGGACGGGAGGCGGCCTCAGTGGACTGGCGAGGTGCACGAGCCCGGGGGCGCACCCGACGGGACCGTGGACGCCATCGGATCGGCCCGTCGGTGGACGGCCTCTCTCTGCGGTCGCATCGACGACTCCTGCCCCTGAGACCAACCTCGCCGCCCGGCGAGGCGACGACGCGAGCGCGTACATGAATTTGCGGCGCTCGATGTCGACTGACCGACACGCTACAAGTGCGCCCCGTGACGCCGCTGTCCCCAATAATGTGTCCGGCGTCACATCGGCAGCCGGAAGGCCCCCACGGGGTCCCCGCCGACGTCATGTGTGCGACACGAGCCACGAGGGTGACCGATGAGCACCGGGCAGGTGGAGGTGCAGGCGGGGTGGAGCTATCTCGGCCAGTACGACTTCGACACCTCGGACGTCATGGCGGTGGGCCGGTCATTGAGCGATTTCGAGCCGGTGCCGAACGCCCGGATCGTGCGCCCGCTGGCCGACATCGTCGGGGCGGTCAGGGCGTCACGGGACGACCTCGCCCGCCGCTTTCCTGCGGGGGCCACGGGCCGGTGACCGCTGTCCGGCCGTCGACGCGGTCTGCGCACCCGCCGGCGGACGGCCCTCACTCGCCCTCGTCGGGTTCGTTCGGCTCGTGCCAGCGGGCCCGCCAGGCCGCCTCGTGCGCCTCGTGGCTGGTCCGCTCCTCGAAGATCAGTGTCCGCAGCGCGCGCCGGCCCTCGTCGAAGACCACCACCTCGGCCGCCACCATGCCGATGGTGATCGCGGTCAGCAGCCCGAGGGCGGCCAGCGCCGGCAGGTGCCCGGCCACCGGGATGCTCACGGCGAGCAGCAGCACCGTGCCGACCCGGGTCCAGCTCAGGGTCCGCAGGGTGCGGAGCTGGAAGAGCATGCTGCCGCAGATGTAGCAGATCACCCCGCCGAAGAGCAGCGGTACGCCGGAGCCGTGCGCCGGCAGGTGCTGCGGCACGTGCGGGTCGGCGATCTGGTGCACGATCATCTCGGCGCCGAGCGCGAACAGGATGATGCCCGCGATCATCGGCAGGAACAGGTACCCGTACGCGTCCCGGGCCATGGCGACGCGCGGCCCGTCCTGGGCGGCGTGCAGGGCGATCCGGGCGGCCGGTCCGACCATGTCGTAGTGCGCCCACCAGAGCGCGGCGGTGAAGAAGATGCCGAGCACCGCCGCCGCCACGGCCGGCCAGGTTGGCGCCTGGCCGAGCAGGTTGCTGCCGACGCCGACCGAGATCACCGACTCGCCGAGCGCGATGATCAGGATGAGGTCGTACCGCTCGGTCCAGTGCTCGGCGGAGGCGACGCCCCAGCCCCAGGTGCCGGCGATGAGACCGGTGCTGTACTGGAGCAGCACGACGGTCGCCCACAGCCCGTCCCGGACCGCCGCGGCCGAGAAGAGGTCGTCGATCTTCGGGGGGATCAGGGCGGCGACCCCCAGCAGCAGGGTGCTGCCCACCAGCTCGGGAGTGAATCGGAGGAGCTGCCGGCGTTCCTTCGGGCTGTCCCGAACGGCGTGCAGGTAGAGCAGCAGGTGCACGCCCCGGATGACGGTGTAGCTGACCGCGGCGACGATCGGCCCGGTCGCGTTGCCGCGCGGGTCCCGGAACGCGTGCGGCAGGGACAGGGCGAAGGTGAACAGCGCCGCCATGCCGACCGTCATGAGGACCGGGACGAAGCCCTCACCGAGCCGGATCCGGGTGGCCACGATGCTGTGCACCACCCACGACCACCAGAGCACGGCCAGGACCAGCAGCGCGTGCAGCAGCGCGCCGCCGTTGACCTCGAGCGCGGTGGCCCGGGTGATGATGAAGAACGAGAAGACGAAGACCAGGTCGAAGAAGATCTCGAATCGGTCCACCCGTGCCCCGGGCGCCACCGGCACCGCCGGCCCGAGGCGTCCCCGCCGCCGGTAGCCGCCCACCGACCGAGTCTGTCAGCGCCTCGTTGGGAGCGGGCCGGAATCGGGTCAGCCCGGGCGGTGGCGCAGGCCGTCCATCAGCAGGTCGAGCAGGCGGCCGGCCTGCGCGCGCTGGTCGGGCTCGCCGGCCACCAGGGAGACGCCGCTCAGCCCGGCGAGCACGTCGGCGGCGGCCACGTCGGCGCGTACGGTCCCCGCTGCGGCGCCGGCCGCCAGCAGGTCGTCCAGCGCGGCGAGCAGCCGGTCCCGGCTGTGCGCGTACGGGTTGGCACCGGAGGCGATGGCCAGCCGCAGCGCGTCGGCCATGCCGCGCTTGGTGGCGAGGTAGTCGACGAACCGGTCCATCCAGGCCCGGAGCGCCGCCTCGGCGGGCCGGGCCGCGAGCAGCTCCGGCACGGCCTCGCAGAGCTTGGCCAGCTCGTTGCGGTAGGCCGCCTCGATGAGGGCCTCCCGGGTGGGGAAGTGGCGGTAGAGGGTGCCGATGCCGACTCCGGCCTCCTTGGCGACGCGGTCCAGCGTTACCTCGGCGCCCGCCTGGGAAAACGCCTGTACCGCGGCGTCCAGCAGTCGCTGCCGGTTGCGCAGCGCGTCGGCGCGCAGCGGTCGGTCGGGCACGGCTCCTCCTCGGCTCGACCGGGAGGTACGCCCGGCCGGACTGGCAACCGGAGGTTCCTCCGGTTAGGCTCGGTCGTAACGGAGGATCCTCCGCTTCTCATCGTAGCGGCCGGATGACCGGTCCGTGCCGCCACCGACAAGGATGGATCATGACCACCAGTACACCCGTCAGCACCCCGTTCTCCCGCGAGACCACCGCCCTGGAGGTGGTCCGTGACCTCGACCTGACCGGCCGGCGGGCCGTCGTCACCGGCGGCGCCTCCGGGATCGGCGTGGAGACCGCCCGCGCGCTCGCGGCCGCCGGGGCCGACGTCACCCTCGCCGTCCGCAACCCCGAGGCCGGGCAGCGGGCCGCCGCCGACATCACCGGCAGCACCGGCAACGACCGGATCCTGGTCGCCCCGCTCGACCTGGCCGACCTCGGCTCGGTGGCCGCCTTCGTCCGCACCTGGGACGGACCGCTGCACATGCTGGTCAACAACGCCGGCATCATGGCCTCGCCCGAGCTGCGCACCGCGCAGGGCTGGGAGATGCAGTTCGCAACCAACCACCTCGGGCACTTCGCGCTGGCCACCGGGCTCCACCCGGCGCTCGCCGCGGCCGAGGGCGCGCGGATCGTCTCGGTCAGCTCGGCGGCCCACCTGCGCTCTCCGGTGGTCTTCGAGGACATCCACTTCCGGCAGCGGCCCTACGACCCGTGGCAGGCGTACGGGCAGTCCAAGACCGCGAACGTGCTCTTCGCGGTGGACGCCACCCGGCGCTGGGCCGACGACGGGATCTACACCAACGCGCTGATGCCGGGCGCGATCCGGACCAACCTCCAGCGCTACATCAGCGAGGAGGAGCTGGAGCGGATGCGCACGCAGAGCGGCGGGGGAGCCGCCTACTGGAAGAACCCCGAGCAGGGCGCGGCCACCTCGGTGCTGGTCGCCGCCTCGCCGCTGGTCGCCGGGGTCGGCGGCCGGTACTTCGAGGACTGCCAGGAGGCCGGGCCGAACCAGCCGGGCACCCGCACCGGCTACGCCCCGTACGCCCGCGACCCGGAGGCCGCCGAGCGGCTCTGGGAGGTCTCCGAGGAGCACCTGCGCGGCTGACCCGTAAACGACGAGAGGGGCGCGCGGCATCCGCCGCGCGCCCCTCTTCCGTCAGGGGGTCAGAGCCCCAGTTCGGCCTCGAAGTTGCCGGCCTCCAGCCGCTCCTTGACCGCGACGAGGAAGCGGGCCGCGTCCGCGCCGTCGATCAGCCGGTGGTCGTACGACATGGCCAGGTAGACCATCGACCGGACCGCGACGACCTCGCCCAGCTCCGGGTCGTTGACCACGACCGGGCGCTTCACCACGGCACCCGTGCCGAGCATCGCCGACTGCGGCGACGGCACGATCGGGGTGTCGAAGAGCGCGCCGCGGCTGCCGGTGTTGGTCAGCGTGAAGGTCGCGCCGGCGAGCTCGTCCGGGCTGATCTTGTTGGTCCGGGTGCGCTCGGCCAGGTCGGCGACCCGCTTGGCGATCCCGCCCAGGTTGAGGTCACCGGCGTTGTGGATGACCGGCACCAGCAGGCCCCGCTCGGTGTCCACGGCGATGCCGAGGTGCTCGGCGTCCGGGTAGGTGATCGTCCCGCCCTCAAGGTCGAGCCGGGCGTTGACGATCGGGTAGGACTGGAGCGCCTCGACGGCGGCCAGGGCGAAGAACGGCAGGAAGGACAGCTTCACGCCGTGCCGCTGCAGGAAGGAGTCCTTGGCCTGCGCCCGCAGCTTGGCGATCCGGGTGACGTCCACCTCGATCACCGTGGTGAGCTGCGCCATCTCGTGCAGCGACTCGTGCATCCGGTTCGCGATGGCCTTGCGGATCCGGGGCAGCTTCTCGACGGTGCCCCGCTTCGTGCTCGGCTGCGGCTTCGCCGCCGGCTTGGCCGGGGCCGGAGCCGCGGCGGCGGGCTGCGCGGCCGGCGCGGCCTGGGCGGCCTTCGCCTTCTCGGCCGCCTCCAGCACGTCCTGCTTCCGGATCCGCCCGCCGACGCCGGTGCCGTTGACCGAGGAGAGGTTCACCCCGTGCTCGGCGGCCAGCTTGCGGACCAGCGGGGTCACGTAGCCGGCGCCCTCCTCGCCACCGGCCTGGGCCGGGACGGTCGGCCGCTGCGGCGTGGTGGTCGGCGCGGCCGGCTGGGCGGCCTGCTCGACCTTGGCCGGCTGGGCGGCCTGCTCCGTCTCGGCGGCCGGCTCGTTGTAGGACAGGCCCGGGGTGGGCTCCTCGACCTTGGGCTCCGGCTTCGGCTCCGGCTTCGGCTCGGGCTTCGCCTCGACCTTGGGCTCGGGCTTCGGCTCCGGCTTCGGCTGGGCCGGCGCGGCGCCGGCCGCGCCCACGATCGCCAGGACACCGCCGACCTCGGCGGTCTCGTCCTCGGGGACCTTGATCTCCAGCAGCGTGCCGGCGACCGGCGACGGGATCTCGGTGTCGACCTTGTCGGTGGAGACCTCCAGCAGCGGCTCGTCCACCTCGACGGTGTCGCCGACCTGCTTCAGCCAGCGGGTCACCGTGCCTTCGGTGACGCTCTCGCCCAGGGCCGGCATCTTCACCGGGGTGCCCTCGCCCGACGGCGCGGCGGCGGCCGGGGCCGGCTCCTCGACGGCCGGCTGCTCCGCCTCGGCCTGCGGCTCGGCGGCGGCCTGCTCGGCCTGCTCCGCCGGGGCCTCCTGCTGCGGGGCGGCTCCGCCGGCCTCCTCGCCCGCACCGGCGATGACCGCCAGCTCGCTGCCGACCTCGGCGGTCTCGTCCTCGCCGACCACGATCCGGCTCAGCACGCCCGCCGCGGGCGACGGGATCTCAGTGTCCACCTTGTCCGTGGACACCTCGAGCAGCGGCTCGTCGACCTCGACGGTGTCGCCCTCCTGCTTGAGCCAGCGCGTGACGGTGCCCTCGGTGACGCTCTCGCCGAGCCGGGGCATGGTGACCGATACCGGCATGTTCTCCAGACTCCTTCATTCCCCTGGTGGGATCATCGCCCGTCGCCGGACGCCGCGGTTGTCGTGTCAGGCGTGCGCGTGCAGCGGCTTGCCGGCCAGGGCCAGGTGCGCCTCGCCCAGGGCCTCGTTCTGCGTCGGGTGGGCGTGCACGAGCTGCGCCACCTCGGCCGGGTACGCCTCCCAGTTGTAGATGAGCTGCGCCTCGCCGATCAGCTCGCCGACCCGGGCGCCGACCATGTGCACGCCGACCACCGGGCCGTCCTCGACCCGGACCAGCTTCACGTGGCCGGCGGTCTTGAGGATCTGGCTCTTGCCGTTGCCGCCCAGGTTGTAGTTGTAGGTCTTGATCTTGTCAGCGCCGTACTGCTCCTTGGCCTTCGCCTCGGTCAGGCCGACGGACGCCAGCTCGGGGTCGCAGTAGGTGACCCGCGGGATGCCGGCCTCGTCGATCACGGCCGGGTTCCTGCCGGCGATCTCCTCGGCGACGAAGATGCCCTGCTGGAAGCCGCGGTGGGCGAGCTGGAGGCCGGGCACGATGTCGCCGACCGCGTAGACGTTCGGCACGCTGGTGCGCAGCCGCTCGTCGGTCAGCACGTAGCCGCGGTCCATCTTGACGCCCTGCTCCTCGTAGCCGAGGTTGGCGGTGGTCGGGCCGCGGCCGACGGCGACCAGCAGCAGCTCCGCCTCGACGGTGTCGCCACCCTGGATGGTCAGCTTCACGCCGTTCTCGGTCTTCTCGACCTTCTCGAACGGCTTGCCGACCTTGAAGTTGATCTTCCGCTTGCGGAACGCCCGCTCCAGCGCCTTCGAGGACTCCTCGTCCTCGGCCGCGACCAGTCGGGGCAGCGCCTCGACGATGGTGACGTCCACGCCGAAGGACTTCCAGACGCTGGCGAACTCGACGCCGATCACGCCGCCGCCCAGCACGATCGCCGAGGACGGGACGCGGTCCAGGGTCAGCGCGTGGTCGCTGGTGATGATCCGCTCGCCGTCGATCTCCAGGCCGGGCAGGCTCTTCGCGTACGAGCCGGAGGCCAGGATGATGTTGCGGCCGGTGTAACGCTTGCCGTCCACCTCGACGACGTTCTTCCCGACCAGCTTGCCGGCGCCCGCCACGAAGGTGATCTTCTTGGCGCTGCCCACCAGGCCCTGGAGGCCCTTGTAGAGGCGCGAGACCACGCCGTCCTTGTACGAGTTGACGGCCGCCATGTCGATGCCGACCAGCTCGGCCTTGACGCCGAACTGCTCCGACTCGCGGGTCTGGTCGGCGATCTCGGCGGCGTGCAGCAGGGCCTTGGTCGGGATGCAGCCGTTGTGCAGGCAGGTCCCCCCGAGCTTGCCCTTCTCGATCAGGGCGACGGAGAGGTCCAGCTGGGCGGCACGCAGCGCCGCCGCGTAGCCGCCGCTACCACCTCCGAGGATGACGATGTCGAAGGTTGCGTCGTTCGGCTCGCTCACGTCCAACTCCCAGGTCGCGTCGCTGCATCGGGGGTTACGGCGGAGTAACAGGCACACCCCACCTCGGTCATCTTGTCACCACCGGGGACGGGGCGCGTAGTGAGGTGCCCAACGACACGTCGGTGACACGTACGCTTGGCACCGTCTTCGATGACGTACGGGGAGGAGTGGGTTCGGTGGCGCTGTTCCGACGACGCAAGCAGGCGGGTGCGGTGAGCCGCGACCGTGCCGCGGAACGCGCCGATCTGGACCACCTTGAGAGTTTTATCCGCACCCGGCGGGGCGTCGAGGCGTACCTGGAACCCCGGACCACGGTCACCGAGACCACGGTCATGCTGATCGCCGACGACGGCGAGTGGACCCGGCGGCGGGTCGGCGGGCCGGAGGAGGCCCGCCGGTTCGCGCACCGGCTCGCCATCCCGATCTACGACGTCCGGCTGATGGGCTACCCGCAGCGGATGCGCGACTACAACGAGCGCCGCAAGCGCCGCCCCGAGCTGTTCTGACCCGGACACGCCGACGGGGCGCCCCCCGAGGGGAGCGCCCCGTCACGGCGCGGCGGACGCGTCAGCCGTTGGCGGCGACGTCGTCGACCAGGTGCAGCAGCGTGCGCACCGGGACGCCGGTGCCGCCCTTGGTCCAGTAGCCGGTGGCCTCACCCGAGTGGTAGCCGGGCCCGGCGATGTCGATGTGCGCCCAGGCCACCTCGTCGGTGACGAACTCGCGCAGGAAGACACCGCCCTGGAGCATGTGGCCCGCCCGGTCCATGCCGGCGTTGACCTGCGAGATGTCGGCGACCTCGGAGTCCATGCCCTTGCGCACGTCGTCCGGCAGCGGCATCGGCCAGGCCGGCTCGCCGGTCGCGTCGCCCGCGGCGCGGACCCGCTCGCACAGCTCCGGGGTGCCCATCACGCCGGCGATCCGCTTGCCCAGCGCGATCACCTGGCCGCCGGTCAGCGTGGAGGTCTCGAAGAGGTAGTCGGCGCCGTCCTCGCAGGCCCGGGCGATGGCGTCGGCCAGGATCATCCGGCCCTCGGCGTCGGTGTTGAGCACCTCGACCCGCTTGCCGCTGTACATGGTGATCACGTCGCCCGGCCGGTAGCTGGTGCCCGACGGCATGTTCTCCGCCATCGGCAGGTATCCGGTGACCGCGACGGACGGCTTGAGCGCCGCGACCGCCAGCATGGCCGCGCCGACAGCCGCCGCGCCCGCCATGTCGGACTTCATCTCCCACATGCCCTGGGCCGGCTTGATCGAGATGCCGCCGGTGTCGAAGGTGATGCCCTTGCCGACCAGCGCCACCCGCTTGCCGTTGCCGCCGCCCTCGGGGGTGTAGGTCAGCTTGACCAGCCGCGGCGGGGCCTCCGAGCCCTGGCCGACGGCGAGGATGCCGCCGTAGCCACCGGCGGCGAGCGCCGCCTCGTCGAGCACCTCGACGCCGAGCCCGGCCTCCCGGGCGGCGGTGGCCACGGCCTCGGCGAACGACGGCGGGCGCAGCTCGTTCGGGGCGGTGTTGACCCAGTCCCGGCTGGTCCGCACCGCGCCGGCCACCGCCTGGGCGCGGGTGACCTCCGCCTGGGCGGTCGCGTCGGCCGCGTCCGGCACCGCGACCAGCACCTCGGCCACGGGCTCGCGCCGGGCCGGCTGCGGCTTGGTCTTGTAGCCGGCGAACCGGTAGCCGCCGAGCAGCGCGCCCTCGGTGACCGCGCGCAGCGCGGCCGGGGCGTCGGCGTCGTCGGGCAGCGGCAGGGCGAGTGCGACGCGGGACGCGCCGGCCAGGGCACGGACCGCCGCGCCGGCGGCCCGGCGCAGGGTCTCCGGGGCCGGGGCGGCGCCGGACGGCTCGGGGCCGAGGCCGACGGCGGCGACCACCGGGGCGGTGACCGTGCCCAGCGTGGCCAGCTTGATCACCTCGCCGGGGCCGCCGGTCGCGCCGAGCAGGGCCAGCGTCTCGGTCAGCTTGCCGTCGAACGCGGCGGCGATGCTCTCCGCGCCGCTGGCCAGCAGCAGGGCGCCGGCGGGTGAGCCGGACTCCTGCTCGGTGGTCTGGCTGTGCACGCCGATCACGATCGCGTCGACGGCGAGTTCGGCGGGGTCGGTGTCGACCAGGCTGAGGGTGGTGCGGGGCGATGTCACGAAAGCTACTCCGGGCGGGCCGGGCCGGCCGCGGCGTCGCGTACCGGCGATGAAGGTCTCCGGCGGCGAACCTACCCGCCGGACGCGTGGCTGTCCCGCCGATGGGCGCAGGCGGGGTCCCGCCGATGCTAACCACCGGGTCACGGGCCGGTAAGTTGCCACCCATGACCGAGGTGACCTCCGACGCCGCCGCGACCCGGCTGCGCCGTTCCCCGTTGCACGAGCGGCACACCGCCCTCGGCGCGAAGTTCGCCCCCTTCGGGGGATGGGAGATGCCGCTCGAGTACGCCGGCGGCGGCGTGCTCAAGGAGCACACGGCCGTGCGTACCGGGGTGGGCGTCTTCGACGTCTCGCACCTCGGCAAGGCCCGGATCACCGGGCCGGGCGCGGCGGGCTTCGTGAACTCCTGCCTGTCCAACGACCTCGGCCGGATCGCACCCGGCAAGGCCCAGTACACGCTCTGCTGTGACGACGCCACCGGCGGCGTGGTGGACGACATCATCGCCTACCTGCACGGCGAGGACCACGTCTTCCTGATTCCGAACGCGGCGAACACCGCCGAGGTGGTGCGCCGGTTGCGCGCCGCCGCGCCCGCCGGCGTGGTCGTCACCGACGAGCACGAGGCGTACGCGGTGCTCGCCGTCCAGGGGCCCCGCTCGGCGGAGCTGCTGGACGCGCTCGGCCTGCCCACCGGGCACGACTACATGAGCTTCTCGGCCGCCACCCTGGCGGGCGTCGAGCTGACCGTCTGCCGCACCGGCTACACCGGTGAGCTCGGCTACGAGCTGGTCGTGCCGGCCGGTGACGCGCTCGCCGTCTGGGACGCGCTGTTCGCCGCCGGCGAGGCGTACGAGCTGCGCGCCTGCGGCCTGGCCGCGCGGGACACGCTGCGCACCGAGATGGGGTACCCGCTGCACGGGCAGGACCTCTCCCTGGACATCACCCCGGTGCAGGCCCGCTCCGGCTGGGCGGTCGGCTGGGACAAGCCGGCCTTCTGGGGCCGGGACGTGCTGCGGGCCGAGAAGGCCGCCGGCCCCGCCCGTACGCTGCGCGGCCTGGAGGCGGTCGACCGGGCCATCCCGCGCCCCGGCATGGCCGTCTACGCCGGCGACAAGCAGGTCGGCACGATCACCAGCGGCACCTTCAGCCCGACGAAGAAGCAGGGCATCGCCCTGGCGCTGATCGACACCGACCCGAAGCTCCCCGACGGCGACGTCCTGGAGGTCGACATCCGCGGCCGCCGCGCCCAGATGCGCCTGACCCGACCCCCCTTCGTGGAGCCCTCCGTCCGCTGACCCCCGCCCAGCGTTGTTGATCAAGAAGTTTGCGTCGGGAACCGGCCTGCCGGCGACGCAAACTTCTTGATCAACTCGGTTGGTCGGTGGTGGGGGGTTCGCCGGCGTCGAGGACCGCTTGGGTCCAGCCGCCCTCGATGACGCCGGTGCCGTCGAGGACGGCCCAGTCGACGACGTCGGCGGCCTCCACGACGACCGGGGCGCCGATCCGGACGGTGGGGTCGCCGGCGGCGTCGCTCGCGCTCGCGCCGACGATCCGCTCCGGGGCGTCCCACGAGGTGACCCCGGCCCAGACGTACTCGGGGCCGTCGTCGCCGGGCAGGCCGTACTTGACCACGAGCTGGCTCTCGGCGGGGAGCAGGCCGGCGAGGAAGCGGGCCCGGATGTCGTCCAGCGCGGCCCGGGCGGTGGCGACGGCCCGGCTCATCGCGTCCCCGGAGCGGGCGTAGCGGACGTCGGGCTGGATGCCGTTGAACAGGGTCGCGCAGGCGGCGGCGAAGTAGCGGCCGGGCGGGCCCGGGTGCCCGGGCGGCGGGTTCAGGGTGAGGAACGAGTCGGCGTCCGGGTCGGTCGCCGGGTCCAGCTCCAGCCGCAGCAGCACCGGGGCCGTCGCGCCGTGCTGCTCCGGATTGCCGTACGCCACCGCGATGTCGTGCCCGGTCACCGTGGCCAGCACCGGGAGCTGCACGAACGCCGGCACCTCCTCGCCGGCCAGCCCCTCGGTCCAGTCGCGCAGCAGCCGCCGGGCGGCCCCGGTCATCACCGCGCCCCAGGCCCGGGTGAGGTGGTCCGGCACGCCCTGGGCCTGGAGCTCCAGCAGCCCGAACCGGCGCAGCCCCTTGGTGGTGAACCAGAGCCCGTCGGCGTCCGACGAGTACGGCACCAGCACCCAGTCGACCAGCCGGATCCGGCCCTGCTCGTCGGGAAGCGAGCGCAGCGCGGTCGCCGGGTCGAGGAACTGGAGCCCGAAGACGTCCACCACGTCCCCGTCGACCGTTTCGGCGACCGCCGCGGCCACCGCCCGGGCCGCCCACTCGTGCGCCGGCGGCCAGCCCGGCCGGTACTCGGCCTGCACCACCACCAGGTGCGTGGCGGCGGCCAGCCGGGCCAGTTGCGCCTCGGTCGCCCCGAACGCGGTGAGCAGGTCCGGCGGCAGCTCGGGGAACTCGCTGACCGGCCGGGTGTCCACGGTCATCAGCGGGCTGTCCAGCATCTGCTTGGCCAGCCCGTGCACCGGCTCGGCGAGCCGGCCGGCCAGCCCCTCCACCGCGGTCTTCGGGCTCACCTTCGGCAGGCCGACGATCGGCACCAGGTAGGTCGCGTCCAGCGACTCGGGCACCGGTACGGGCAGGAAGTCGTCCGTGATGAGCATGCCGTCCCCCTCGACCGCGCCGGTGCACCTCGCCTGAGAACGCTACCCGGCCGGACGGGTGACGCTCAGGCGGACAGCACCAGTCCCAGGTAGGACAGCGTGGTGACGATCTCCACGAGGGCGCCGAGCACGTCGCCGGTGATCCCGCCGAGGCGGCGTACCAGGTGCCGCAGCAGCCCGGCCGCGACGGCGAGCGCGGCGAGCACGGCGAGCGGCCCCTGCCACGGGCGGTCCGGTACCGCCGGCACGGCCAGCAGCGCGACGGCGACCGTGCCGGCCACCAGCGCGACCGGCCCCACCGTGCCGGCCACCAGCGCGCCCAGCCCCTCCGGCCGGGCCGCCGGCACCCCGCGCCGGCAGGCCAGCGTGACGCCCAGCCGGCCGGCCGCCGTCGCGGCGACCACCGCCGTGAGCGCCGCCGGCCCGGACCGCCCGGCCAGCTCCGCGAGCACCGCGGTCTGAAGCAGGAGTACGACCACCAGCGCGACCACCCCGAACGGGCCGACGTCCGGCTTCTTCATGATCTCCAGTGCCGCCGGCCCGCGCCGGTAGGAGCCCAGCGCGTCCACCGTGTCGGCCAGCCCGTCCAGGTGCAGGCCCCGGGTGAGCAGGGCGCCCAGCGCGACGGTCAGGCCGGCGGCGACCAGCGGGGGCGCGACCGCCGCGGCGAGCAGCAGCACCGCCCCGAGGAGCGTGCCGAGCAGCGCCCCGACGGCCGGAGCGAGCGCCATGGCGGCGCCGGCCGCGGCCCGGTCCACCCGGCCGGCGCGCACCGGCGCCGTGGTGAAGGTGGTGAGCGCCAGCCGGATCCCGTCGGCGAGCCGGAACTCAGTCGGCACGTCGGCCGGGGGCGACCGGCTCGTCCGGCTCCGTCGTGGTCGGCCCGGGTCCGGCCGGCTCGGGCTCGCTGAACCGCGGCTCGGTCCCGGCCGGCTCCGGCTCGGCGAACCGCGGCTCGGTCTCCGTGCTGGTGGGACCGGGGCCGGCCGGCTCGGGCTCGGCGATCTGCGGCTCGGTCTCCGTGCTGGTGGGACCGGGGCCGGCCGGCTCGGGCTCGGCGAACTGCGGCTCGGGTTCGGTGGTGGCGGGCCCCGGCCCGGCCGGCTCGGGCTCGGCGAACCGCGGCTCGGTCCCGGTGCTGGTGGGACCGGGGCCGGCCGGCTCGGGCTCGGCGAAGTCCTCGTCGTCCCCGCCGCCCAGCGACGGGTGCACGGGCAGGCCGGCGGCGAGCGCCAGGGCCGAGCGCAGCAGCGGCAGGGCGGCCAGCGCGGTCGCCCCCTCGCCCAGGTCGAGCCGCAGGTCCAGCAGCGGGGTGAGGCCCAGCACGTCCGCGGCCAGCCGCACCCCGGGCCGGCCGCCGTGGTCGGGCAGCAGGCACCAGTGCCGGGCCTGCCCGGCCAGGTCGCGACTCACCATGCCGGCGGCCACCCCGACCGGTCCGTCCAGCAGCACCGGGACGCGCCGGGCGGTCGCGCCGAGCAGCACCCCGGTGGCCACCGCCACGTCGCCGCCGCCCAGCTCGGCGAGCACGTCCTTGGCCTCGCGGGCGGAGCGCCGGGTGCGGTGCAGCGCGTCCCGGACGGCCGCGCAGCGGACCATCCAGGCGGCGTCGTCGTACTCACCGTGCTCGGTCACCACCCGGCCGAGGACCGCCGGAGGTTCCGCGCCGGCCGTGGCCGCCAGCACCGCTGCGGCGGCCGCCTCGGTGCCGGCCCCGCACGCCGCCAGCACCAGCAGCTGTACGCCCGCGTCGGCGGCCTGCTCGGCGAGCCGCCAGCCGTAGCGCAGGGCCGACTCGACCTGCTCGCCGCTGAGCGCGGGCCCCGCCTCAATGGGCGCGGAGGTGGGCGTCTCGACCACCTGGAGGCCGGCGCCGTTCTCGGCCGCCAGCCGGGCCAGGGGCCCCTTGCCGGCGCGCGCCTGCCGGGCGCGGCGGGCCGACTCGCCGGGTGCCGCGCCGGCGGAGGCCCCGCCCTCGTGGTCGCCGTGCAGCAGCAGCACCCGGACCGAACCCCACGGCGCGGGGGTCGCGGTGCCCTGGGTGGCGCCGGCGAAGCCGACCACCCGCTCCAGCACGCCGAGGCCGGCGCCCGGGATGTCGAGGGTGGTGAGCCGGTCGACGGCCTGCGGGCCGGCGTAGTCGTCGGGCATCGGCAGTTCCATGCCGGGCTGGATGACCAGGCCGGTGGCGACCATCGGCAGCGCCATGGTGGGTGCGGCCCAGTCGGCCGGGCCGGTCGCGCTGACCGGCGCCGGGGCCGGGGCGGCCGGCGCGGTGGGGGTGAGCACCTCGGGCAGCGCCTCGTCGGCGGCGGTCACCGGGCGGGCCTCGGTGCGGGCCGCCGGCTCCGGGGCGCCCGCCTGGCCGGGGCCGGCCGGAGCCGGTGCGGCCGGCTGCGCCGGTGCGGGGGGCTTCAGCCAGGCGGTCTGCCCGGCCACCACCAGCGCGACGGCGTCGCAGGCATCGGCGACCGCCCGGTTGGTCGCGCCCAGCGCGTCGGTGAACGCCCGGCCCAGCGGCGTGGTGGGCACCAGGGACAGGCCCACCTCGGGGCTGACCAGCACCAGCCGGGCGGCGCTGGCCCGGACAGCCGCGGCCAGCTCGGCGATGGTGGCCGTGTCGTCGGCCGGCTGGTGGGCCGGGTCGAGCAGCACCGTCACCCAGCCGCCCAGGTCGTCCACAAGCAGCGTCTCGTTCGGCCCGGCCGTCGCGATCACCTCGGCCAGCCGGCCGGGATCGGCGGCGGTCTCCTCGGTGGTCCAGCTGCCCGGCCGGCGGGCCCGGTGCGCCGCGAGGCGGGTCGCCCACTCGGTGTCCTCCGGGTCCCCGTCGGGGGCGGTGGCCACATACCGCACCGTGGGCGCGTCGGCGGCCACCGACTCGGCGAACTCCGACTTGCCCGAGCGGATACCGCCGAGCACCAGGAGGGTGTTCCACCCGTCAACGGACATGCCCGTACCTTAAAGCCGCCCGGCGGGTCGCCGCCCGCC
>NZ_JBSSLX010000045.1:0-34502 GCF_053890995.1 Micromonospora sp. I033
GTCAGCTCGTGGTGCGGGTGCTGGCCTGTCCGGCCAACTTCCCCGACGTGCTCATGTGCCGCGGCGAATACCAGGTCAGGCCGGAGCTGCCGTTCACCCCCGGGGTCGAACTCTGCGGCGAGGTCGTCGGGCTCGGCGCGGGCGTGGCCGGGTTCGCCCTCGGCGACCGGGTGCTCGGCGGCGCCACGCTGCCGTACGGCGGATTCGGGGAGTACGCGCTGCTGGACGCGGCGGCCACGTTCCCCGCGCCCGCGGCGCTCGACGACGCCGAGGCGGCCGCGCTCTACATCGGATACCAGACCGGCTGGTTCGGCCTGCACCGGCGGGCCGGGCTGCGCGCCGGCGAGACGCTGCTGGTGCACGCGGCGGCCGGCGGCGTGGGCAGCGCGGCCGTCCAGCTCGGCAAGGCGGCCGGCGCCCGGGTGATCGGCGTCGTGGGCGGTCCGGAGAAGGCGGCCGCGGCCCGCGCGCTCGGCGCCGACGTGGTCGTCGACCGGCACGAGGAGGACTTCGTCGAGGTGGTCAGGGCCGAGACCGGTGGCCGGGGCGCCGACGTCGTCTACGACCCGGTCGGCGGGGACACCTACCAGCGGTCGACCAAGTGCGTGGCCTTCGAGGGCCGGATCCTGGTGGTCGGCTTCGCCGGTGGCCGGATCCAGTCCGCCGCGCTCAACCACGCCCTGGTGAAGAACTACTCGATCGTCGGCCTGCACTGGGGCCTGTACCAGCGCCACGACCCGGCCGCCGTGGCCGAGTGCCATCGTGCGCTCACGGCGCTGGCCGCCCAGGGCGCGGTGCGGCCCCTGGTCAGCGAGCGCCTCCCGCTCGACGAGGTGGCCGCCGGGGTGCAGCGGCTCGCCGACGGCGCCACCGTCGGCCGGGTGGTGTACGTCCCGTGAGCGCCAACCAGGTGGACGCGGTGGTCTTCGACTACGGCGGCGTGCTCACCGGGCCGGTGCGGGCCTCCATCGCCGCGTGGCTGCGCAGCGACGGCATCGAGCCCGGGTCGTTCTCGCGCACGCTCAAGGCCTGGCTGTCCCGGGACGCCCCGGACGGCACCCCCATCCACCGCCTGGAGACCGGGGTGCTGAGCGTCGAGGAGTTCGATGTCCTGCTCGCCGCCGAGCTCACCACGCTCGACGGGCGTCCCGTCGACCCGGTCGGGGTCCTGGCCCGGCTGTTCGCCGGGGTTCGCCCCGACCCCGCGATGGTCGCCCTGGCACGGGAACTGCGCGACCTCGGCGTCCGCGTCGGGCTGCTCTCCAACAGTTGGGGCAACACCTACCCCCGGGAGCTGATCGACGGGCTCTTCGACCCGGTCGTCATCTCCGCCGACGTCGGCCTGCGCAAGCCTCTCGCCGCGATCTACACCCTCACCCTGGACCGGCTCGGCCTGCCGGCCGACCGGGTGCTGTTCGTCGACGACGCCGAGCCCCACGTGCTCGGCGCCCGCGCGGTCGGCATGCGGGCGCTCTGGCACACCGACGCCGACACCACCCGGGCCGCGCTCACCGAACTGGTTCCCGCGCTACCGCCGGCACCGCCGCGCTGACCCGCCACATCCCCACCCACGGAGGAGTTGACCCGCATGACCATCACCCGCACCGCAGTCGTCACCGGAGCGGCCCGCGGCATCGGGGCCGGCGTCGCGCGGCGACTGGCCCGCGACGGCGTCGCCGTCGCCGTCGTCGACCTGGACGAGGCGGCGTGCCGGCCGGTCGTCGACGAGATCGAGGCCGCCGGCGGCCGGGCCCTGGCGGTCGGCGCCGACGTCGCCGACGAGCAGGCGGTGCGGGCGGCCGTGGACCGGATCGCCGGAGAGCTGGCGGAGCCCACGATCCTGGTCAACAACGCCGGCATCACCCGGGACAACCTGCTGTTCAAGATGACCACCGACGACTGGGACGCCGTCCTGGGCGTGCACCTGCGGGGCTCGTTCCTGATGACCCGCGCCGTGCAGGCCTACATGACCGGGGCCGGTTGGGGACGGATCGTCAACCTGTCCAGCACCTCCGCGCTGGGCAACCGCGGCCAGGCCAACTACGCGGCCGCGAAGGCGGGGCTGCAGGGCTTCACCAAGACCCTCGCCCTGGAACTCGGCAGGTTCGGCGTCACGGCGAACGCGATCGCCCCGGGCTTCATCGAGACCGAGATGACCGCCGCCACCGCGGCCCGGCTCGGCGTGCCGTTCGAGGAGTTCAAGCAGGCCGCCGCGGCGCAGATCCCGGTCGCCCGCACCGGCACCCCGGAGGACATCGCCCACGCCGTGTCGTTCCTCGTCAGCGAGGGCGCCGGCTTCGTGTCGGGCCAGGTGCTGTACGTCGCCGGTGGGCCGAAGGCCTGAGCGGGAAGGGACAGAGCATGAAGGTCTTCCAGGGCATCGAGGAGCTGGAGCAGGCGGTCGGCACCCACCTCGGGCACTCCGGCTGGCACCGGATCACGCAGCAGCAGATCGACGCCTTCGCCGAGGCGACCGGTGACCACCAGTGGATCCATGTCGACCCGGTCAAGGCGGCCCGCAGCCCGTTCGGCGGCACCATCGCCCACGGCTACCTGACCCTGTCGCTGGTGCCGATGCTGGTCTGGCAGGTGTACCGGGTCGAGGGCGTGCGCATGGGCGTGAACTACGGCGCCAACAAACTGCGCTTCCCCACTCCGGTCCCCGTCGACTCCGAGGTGCGGGCCGGGGTGGAGCTGCTGTCGCTGGTGCCCGGCGGAGGTGGCTACCAGCTGACCGCGAAGGTGACCGTCGAGCTGGCGGGCGCCGGGAAGCCGGCCTGCGTCGTCGAGACCGTCAGCGTCCTGGTCCCGTGACCGGGCCGGCGCCGCAGGACCCGCCGGGCCTCGACCTGGCCAAGCTCGCCGACTGGTTCGCCGCCGCGGTGCCCGGGGCCGCCGGGCTGTCGACCGCCCGGCTCCTGGCCGGCGGGAAGTCCAACCTCACCTACGAGGTCGGCGACGGGCGGACGACCTGGATCGTGCGGCGGCCGCCGCTGGGGCACGTGCTGTCGACCGCGCACGACATGGCCCGGGAGTACCGGGTCATGTCGGCGCTGCGGGCCACCGACGTGCCGGTGCCGGCGACCTACGCGCTCTGCCCGGACGCCGGCGTGCTGGGCGCGCCGTTCTACGTGATGGAGCGGGTCACCGGCACGGCGTACCGGCAGGCGGCCGAGCTGGAGCCGCTCGGGCCGGAGCGCACCCGGGTCATCTCGACCAGGCTGGTGGACACGCTCGCCGCCCTGCACGCGGTCGACCCGGCGGCCGTGGGACTGGCCGACTTCGGCCGGCCCGCGGGGTTCCTGGCGCGGCAGGTGCGGCGGTGGAAGAAGCAGCTCGACGCGTCGTACTGCCGGGACCTGCCGGCCGCCGATGAGCTGTACGCCCGCCTGGCGTCCGACGTGCCGGCCGACGCGGCGCCGGGCATCGTGCACGGCGACTACCGCCTCGACAACGTCCTCGTCGACGACCGCGACCGGCTCGCCGCGGTCATCGACTGGGAGATGGCCACGCTCGGCGACCCGCTCACCGACCTGGCGCTGCTGGTGCTCTACCAGCGTCTCGGCCGGCTCGTCGGCACCGCGGTGGCCGAGGCGTCGTCCGCGCCGGGCTTCCTGACCGAGGACGGGATCCTCGACCGGTACGCGGCGGCGAGCGGCCGCGGCCTCCCCCGACTCGGTTTCCACCTCGGCCTGGCGGCCTTCAAGCTGGCCGCGATCCTCGAGGGCATCCACTTCCGGCACCTGCGCGGCCAGACCGTCGGCGCCGGCTTCGCGCAGCTCGGCGAGGTCACCGAGCTGCTCCTCGACGCCGGCCTGACCTATCTCAAGGAGCACTGATGGACTTCAGCCTGGACCCGCGCACCGAGGGCCTGCGCGACAACCTCCTGGACTTCATGGACCGCCAGATCCACCCGGCCGAGGAGGTCTTCCACGAGCAGCTCGGCCAGCTCGGCAACCGCTGGGCCTGGGACTCGGTGCCGGTGCTCGCGCAGCTGCGCGGCGCGGCGCGGAAGCGGGGGCTGTGGAACCTCTTCCTGCCGGGCGAGCACGGCGCCGGCCTGACCAACCTGCAGTACGCCCCGCTCGCCGAGATCACCGGTAGGAGCCACCTGGCGCCCGCCGTGCTGAACTGCGCCGCTCCGGACACCGGCAACATGGAGGTGCTGGCGATGTTCGGCACCGATCAGCAGCGGAAGCAGTGGCTGGAACCGCTGCTGGACGCCCGGATCCGCTCGTCGTTCGCCATGACGGAGCCCGATGTGGCCTCCTCGGACGCCACGAACATCGCCACCCGGATCGAGCGGGACGGCGACCACTACGTGATCAACGGCCGGAAGTGGTGGATCACCGGCGCGATGAACCCGAACGCGCGGATCTTCATCGTCATGGGCAAGACCGATCCGAGCGCCGAGCGGCACCGCCAGCAGTCCATGGTGCTGGTCCCGCGGGAGACCCCCGGCCTGGAGATCATCCGGGGCATGGCGGTGCTGGGCTACGACGACCACGACCACGGCGGGCACGCCGAGCTGGCGTTCCACGACGTGCGCGTGCCCGTCGAGAACCTGATCGGCGCCGAGGGCGACGGGTTCGCGATCGCGCAGGCCCGGCTCGGTCCCGGCCGCATCCACCACTGCATGCGCTCCATCGGCCTCGCCGAGCGGGCCGTCGAGCTGATGTGCGCCCGCGCCGAGCAGCGGGTCGCGTTCGGCCGGCCCCTGGCCGAGCAGGGCGTGATCCGCGAGTGGATCGCCGAGGCCCGGGTGCGGATCGAGCAGTTGCGGCTGCTGGTGCTCAAGACGGCCTGGCTGATGGACACGGTCGGCAACAAGGGCGCGCACACCGAGATCCAGGCCATCAAGATCGCCACCCCGGCGACCGTCCAGTGGATTCTCGACAAGGCCATCCAGGTGCACGGTGCCGCGGGCCTGTCCCAGGACTTCCCGCTGGCGGCCGCCTACGCCCGCATCCGCACGCTGCGGTTCGCCGACGGACCCGACGAGGTGCACCGGAACGCCCTGGCCCGCCACGAGCTGCGGCGCCAGGCCGCCGCGAGGCAGCGGAACACCAGCGGACGCCCGACGGCCTAGGGTGGTGGGCATGGCAGGCCCCGCCCCCTCGGCCGACGGCTCCCCGGCCGGCAATCCGCTCACCGCGCTCACGCTCGACGACCTGCGGCAGCGCAGCAGCGTGAAGTGGCGCATGCACCCGCCCGACGTGCTCCCCCTCTGGGTGGCCGAGCAGGACGTACCCCTCGCCGCGCCGGTGGCCGACACGCTGCGCCGCGCGATCGACCTCGGTGACACGGGCTACGCGCACGGGACGGCGTACGCCGAGGCGCTCGGCGCCTTCGCCGCCGGCCACTGGGGCTGGCACGGCTTCCGCGTCGCGCACACCACGGTCGTGCCCGACGTGATGATGGGCATCGTCGAGGTGCTCCGGCTGGTGACCGACCCCGGCGACGCCGTGGTGGTCTGCTCCCCCGTCTACCCGCCCTTCTACGCCTTCCTCCGCAACGCCGGCCGGCAGGTGATCGAGGCCCCGCTCGGCGCCGACCTGCGGATGGACCGGGCCGCTCTCGACGAGGCCTTCGGGCGGGCCCGGGCCAGCGGCCGCCGGCCGGCGTTCCTGCTCTGCAACCCGCACAACCCGACCGGCGTGGTCCACCGCCGGGACGAACTGGAGGCGGTCGCGGACCTGGCCGGCCGGCACGGCGTACGGGTGATCTCCGATGAGATCCACGCCCCGCTGGTGCTGCCCGGGGCGCACTTCACCCCTTATCTCACGGTGGCCGGCGCCGAGGACGCCTTTGCCCTGACCTCCGCCTCCAAGGCGTGGAACCTCGCCGGCCTCAAGGCGGCGCTCGCGGTCGCCGGGCCGCGGGCCGCCGCCGACCTGCGGCGGATGCCGGAAGAGGTCAGCCACGGCCCCAGCCACCTGGGCGTGCTCGCGCACACCGCCGCGTTCCGCGACGGCGGGCCGTGGCTCGACCTCCTCCTCGACGGCCTCGACGCCAACCGCACGCTGCTGGAGACCCTGCTGGGGAAGCACCTCCCGGCCGTCGGCTACCACCGCCCCGAGGGCACCTACCTCGCCTGGCTGGACTGCACCGGGCTGGGCGTCGCCACCGAGCAGGCGGCCGGCGAGCCCGGGGTGGCCAGCGACGTCGCCGGTCCGGCGAGGATGTTCCTCGACCAGGCGCGGGTGGCCCTCAGCTCCGGGCACGTCTTCGGCACCGGCGGGACCGGCTTCGTACGCCTCAACTTCGCCACCTCGCCGGCGATCCTCACCGAGGCCGTCACCCGGATGGGCCGGGCCGTCGAGGCGCACCGCCCGCCAGCCTGAGCCCGGTCCCCCGCGGGGGCGGTGCCGGTGGTTCGGATCACGGGTGTTCCGCCGTTTCGAGCTGATCCACTTCGGGTATCTCGACGCGTGCCGGCGGGCCGGAGTCCGATGTGACCGCTGCCGTCCGTCGACACGTGCGGAGGGAAAGGCAGGTCACTCGGTGGTGAATTCGTCCCTGAGGCCGACGATGTCGAGGACCGTGACGGTGATCCGGGAGGGCCTGCGCAGCACCAGGGTGCAGCCGGCCGAGCCGACCCGTCCGCGAATCGTCAGCAGCGCGTTGACGCCGGCCGCGCAGAAGAAGGTCACCCCGCTCAGGTCGAGCACCAGCACCGCGGGCGGTCGGCCGGCCACCAGCCGGTCCACGAGGTCGACGAGCGGGTCGGCGGTCGCCATGTCGAGTGGGCCCCCCACCGCCACCACCATCGCCGGGCCCTCCCGGGCGTGCGCCAGGGACAGGGACGGCGGGCGGGTGTTCTCCGGCGCCGCGTGAGGCTGCGCGTGATAGACGGACATGAGGTGCTCCTCCCGATGAGGATCTCCGGACCGGGCTGATGTCCGGGCTCACCGTCGGCGGCCCGGCACTGGTCCTGGGCTCATGTCCGAACCCGCCTCGACACTAGCTCGCTTCCCGCCCGATTGGCACCCTGCCGACCGGGGGAACGTGGGCTCCCGGCAAGTAGAGCGTCTCGCCGCCCAACGGGCACATGGATGTGAGGAGGTAGCAGTGGTGTCCGATGCTGCTGGCCCGTCTCCGGCCTCGGCCTCCGGCCGGCTGTTGACGCTGCTGGCCGATTCGCGCGACGTCGACGTGTTCCTGGATCAGGTCGTCCGGGTCGCGGCGGAGGTGGTCACCCCCGCCGTGGCCTGCGGGCTGACCGTGCGCCGGGACGGCGGCGCCTTCACGGTCGCCAGCAGCGGCGACCTCGCCGCGCGGGGCGACGAGATCCAGTACGGGGCCGACGAGGGCCCCTGTCTCGAGGCCCTGCGCCAGGGGCAGGTGGTCGAGGTGGTCGACCTGCGCGACGACGAACGCTGGGGCCGCTACCGGGAACACGCGCTCCGGCTCGGCATCGTCAGCTCGCTGTCACTGCCGATGACGGTAGACCGCGAGACCGTCGGCGCGTTGAACCTCTACGCCACCCAGCCGCACGCCTTCACCGACCCGGCACGCCGGCAGGCCCTGGCGTTCACGGACCAGGCCTCGGCGGCGTTGAGCGTCATCCTCCGCCAGGCGGACCAGAGCCTCCTGCATCAGCAACTCACCGACGCCATGGCGTCCCGCAGCATCATCGACCAGGCCCTCGGGGTCATCATGGGCCAACAGCGGTGCACCGCCAGGCAGGCGTTCACCCTGCTCCGCCAGGCGTCGCAGAATCGCAACCGCAAGCTGCGCGACGTGGCTGCGGAGATCATCACCCAGGTCAGCGGCGAGTCGCCGCAACCGGTCTCCGGATTCGTGACCCCCCGCCAGGGCTCCTGAGCGACGCACCGGAAACGGAGACGGCCGCGGGGGTTCCGCGGCCGTCTCCGGTAGGTGTCGGACGTGCGTTCAGCGGTTGCGCAGCGGGGCGAGCGCGGTGCTCCAGGCGACGACCTGGTCGAGCGTGGCGGTGAGGGCGTCCCGCTGGAACTGGCTGGGCTTGAAGACGCTGAAGTTCTCGAAGTCGGTGAAGAGCGACAGCGCCACCTGGGAGCGGACGTCGGCCATCTGCAGCTCGCCGGCGATCAGGCGCAGGTGCTCCACCGCCCGGGTGCCGCCGGCGGAGCCGTAGCTGACGAAGCCGACGGCCTTGTTGTTCCACTCCGCGTAGAGGAAGTCGATGGCGTTCTTCAGGGCGCCCGAGGTGGAGTGGTTGTACTCCGGGGTGACCATCACGAACCCGTCGAACGACGCGATGGTGTTGGCCCAGCGCAGCGTGTGCGGCTGGGTGTACTGGCCCATGGCCGGCGGGTACGCCTCGTCCAGGTGCGGCAGCTGGTGGTCGAGCAGGTCGACCAGCTCGTACTGCGCGTCGCCGCGCTGCTTGGCGACGTCGAGCACCCAGCGGGCGACCGCCTCGCCGTTACGGCCCGGGCGGGTGCTGCCGAGGATGATTCCGATCCTGGTCATGTCGTGACTGCCCTTCGAAAGTCCTTGCCTGGTCAAGCACACGCTAACCATTATTTGCTTCGTCAAGCAACTAATGATCGTGTGGCACCCGTCACCGACATCCGTGTCATTGCTCGGTCAAGCAAGTAGGATGGGGTCATGTCCGCCGCACCGACATCGCCGCGCCCCCTGAACGCCGAGGAGGAGGCACTGGTCCGCTCGCTCGGCCGGATCATGCACGTGCTGCCCCGCGCGATCGACGCCGACATGGTGGGTGACCGCCAGCTCCCCCTCACCGAGTACACGGCACTCATGAACCTCTCCGAGGCGCCCGGCCGGCGGATGCGGATGAGCGAGCTCGCCGCGGCGTGCCAGCTCTCGCTGAGCGGGATGACCCGCACCATCGCTCGCCTGCAGACGCAGGGCCTGGTCGAGCGGACCAGGTGTGCGGAGGACGCGCGCGGGTGGAACGCCGTCCTCACCGACGCCGGCTTCGCCCGGCTCGAGGAGTCGTGGCCGAGTCACCTGGCCAGCGTGCGGCGGCGGTTCCTCGACCACTTCGACGGCATCGACCTGGCCCGGTTGGCCCGCGCCTTCCAGCGCGTCGGCACGGCCGACTGAGCCCTCGGCCCACCGACCCGGCGACCGTTGCCCCCGCCGACCGGTCCGGCCGCCCGCGGCGCGGACGGCCGGACCGGACCAGGTCAGCCCAGCAGCTCCCGGACGCGCGGGATGACCTCGGTGCCGTAGAGCTCGATGGCGGTCATGAGGGACCCGTGCGAGAGGCCGCCCATGCCGTACTTCATCTCGAAGCGGTTCGCGCTGAGCACGGGGAGGTTCGCGGCGATCTTCCGGGCGACCGTCTCGGGCGACCCGACGTAGAGCGCCCCGTGCGGCCCGACCTCGTGCAGGAAGGACTCCCGGGTCGGCACGGCGAATCCGCGGGTCCGGGCGATCCGGCGGATGACCTGCTGGTAGCGGGGGAAGAACTCCTCGCGGGCCTGCTCGTCGGTGGCGGCGACGTGCCCGGGCGAGTGCACGCCGATCGGCAGGGGGTCCTTGCCGAGCTGCGCGAGCGCCTGGTGGAACAGGCGGGAGAAGGGGGCGAAGCGGGCCGGTGACCCGCCGATGATCGCGAGCATCAGGGCGTAGTCGTACCGGGCGGCGCGGATCACCGACTGCGGGTTGCCGCCGACGCCGATCCAGGCCGGGAAGGGGCCGGACTCGGTGTGCGGCACGACGTCCTGCTCGCGCAGCGGCGCGCGCATCGTGCCCTTCCAGGTGACCGGCCCGCCCTTGCGCAGCTCGGCGAAGAGCTGCGCCTTCTCCTCGAACAGCTGCTCGTAGTCGGCCAGGTCGTAGCCGAACAGCGGGAACGAGTCGATGCTCGACCCGCGGCCCAGGATCACCTCCGCCCGGCCGCCGGAAACCGCGTCCAGGGTGGAGTAGCGCTGGAAGACCCGCACCGGGTCGTCGGAGCTAAGCACCGTGACCGCCGAGCCGAGGCGGATCCGGGTGGTGCGGGCCGCGATCGCGCCGAGCACCACGTCGGCGGCGGAGAGCGGGAAGTCGTCGGTGTGGTGTTCACCGATGCCGAAGAAGTCCACGCCGACCTGGTCCGCGAGGACACCCTGCTCGACGATGTCGCGGATCGTCCGGGCATGGGAGACCGGGCGGTCGTCGGCGTCGTGGGTGACGTCGCCGAAGGTGTCCAGGCCGAGTACGAGCGGAAAGGTGGTCACGATGAGCCTCTGTCTCTGTGGTGGGAGCGGGGGCGGCTAGCCGGCCAGCGCCCGCGTGAACTCGACCCGGCCCAGCGGCACGCCGAAGACCGGGCCGCCGGGTTGGAGCAGCCGGCCGGCACGCAGGCTGTCGAGCCGGACGGCGTCATAGCCGATGCGCTCGACGAGGTCCGCCACGGTCCGCACCGCGGCGACGTCGTCCCCGGCGACGCCGAGCGCGCGGCGGTCCGGCGCGCCCGCCGGGCGGCGGTCGTCCTCGAGCTCGTGGTAGCCGATGTGGTTCAGCGTCTTCACGACCGTCGACCGGGCGAGCCGGCGCTGGACGATCTCACTGCTGCCGTACCGGGGATCGTCGAACATCTCCTGGACTCCGTCGACCGGCGGCCAGTAGTTCATCGTGTCCACCACGAGCTTGCCGGCGAACACGGCGGGGTCGAGGGTCGGGAACCGGTGCAGCGGCATCGCCAGCACGACGACCTCGGCGTCCGCGACGGCGTCCGCCGCCCAGCGCGCCTCGGCGCCGGGGGCCAGCACGTCGACGATCAGGGCGATGTTCGCGGGGTCGCCGGAGGCCGCGATCGCCACCGGATACCCGGCCGCCATGGCGACCCGGGCGATCACCGGCCCGGTGTGTCCGGCGCCGAGCACGGCCAGCCGGGGCCGGGACGACAGGGTCGCCGTCGCGGCCGGAGCCTGACCGGCCGCGAGACCGTCGTCACCCATGCCTGCCACCTCATTTCCTTGACCGGTCAAGCATATCTCCCATGCTTGACCGATCAAGGATGTCTCGATCACACTCCCGGGAGCGTGACGACGATGGAGACGCGCGGTGGGGCACCCGGTGGTGACCGGGGCCGCCAGCTTCGGCGAGTGGAGCCGCCCCTGCCCCGAGGAGCGCCAAAAAGTTTTGTTCGGTTCCTACAACCGGCGCCGCTCAGGGTTCGGCGGTTACGACATGGCGCCGCCGCCCGGCAGAGGGAAAGGTGATCACTGCCGGGGGCCGTCGCCTCGCGGCGCGTACATCGTGGGTCCAACGGAGGGGTCGGTCGGGTGTTCAGCCGTATCGCCATCGTCAACCGTGGAGAGGCCGCGATGCGGCTCATCCACGCCGTCCGGGAGCTGGCCGCGGAGACCGGGACCCGGATCGAGACCGTAGCCCTGCACACCGACGTCGACCGCGACGCCACGTTCGTGCGGGAGGCCGACGTCGCCTACGATCTCGGTCCCGCTTCCGCGCGCCCGTACCTGAACCTGACGACGCTGGAGCGCGCGCTGGTGGAGACCCGGGCCGACGCCGCCTGGGTCGGCTGGGGCTTCGTCGCGGAGGATCCGGCGTTCGCCGAGCTGTGCGAGAAGATCGGGGTCACCTTCGTCGGGCCGAGCCCGGAGGCCATGCGCCAGCTCGGCGACAAGATCGGCGCGAAGCTGATCGCCGAGGAGGTCGGCGTGCCGGTCGCTCCGTGGAGCCGTGGCGCGGTCGAGACCCTGGACGCCGCCCGGGCGGCGGCGGCCGAGATCGGCTACCCGCTCATGCTGAAGGCCACCGCCGGCGGCGGCGGGCGCGGCATCCGCGTGATCACGAACGAGGCCGAGCTGGCCGACGCCTACGAGCGCACCAGCCAGGAGGCCGCGCGGGCGTTCGGCAGCGGCATCGTGTTCCTGGAGCGCCTGGTCACCGGCGCCCGGCACGTCGAGGTGCAGGTGATCGCCGACGGCCAGGGCACCGCGTGGGCGCTCGGGGTCCGGGACTGCTCGGTGCAGCGGCGTAACCAGAAGGTCATCGAGGAGTCGGCGTCGCCGGTGCTCAGCCCGGAGCAGGCCGCCGAGCTGAAGGCCTCGGCGGAACGGCTGGCCGTCGCGGTCGGCTACCGCGGCGCGGCGACCGTCGAGTTCCTCTACCACCCCGGCGACCGGCTGTTCGCGTTCCTGGAGGTCAACACCCGCCTCCAGGTGGAGCACCCGATCACCGAGTCCACCACCGGGTTCGACCTGGTCAAGGCGCAGCTGCACGTGGCCTCGGGCGGGCGCCTCGTCGGCGAGCCGCCGGTGGAGCGGGGGCACGCCATCGAAGCCCGGCTGAACGCCGAGGACCCCGACCGCGACTTCGCGCCCTCCCCGGGCCGCATCGCACGGCTGGACCTGCCCGCCGGGCCGGGCATCCGGGTGGACACCGGCGTCAGCGAGGGCGACACCATCCCCGCCGACTTCGACTCGATGATCGCGAAGATCATCGCCTACGGCCGCGACCGCGACGAGGCCCTCGGCCGGCTGCGCCGGGCCATGGCGAACACCACGGTGATCATCGAGGGCGGCGCCACGAACAAGAGCTTCGTGCTCGACCTGCTCGACCAGCCCGAGGTGATCGACGCCAGTGCGGACACCGGCTGGATCGACCGGGTCCGCGGCGAGGGCCGCCTCGTGGCGCACCGGCACTCCGCCGTCGCGCTGGCGGCCGCCGCCATCGAGGCGTACGAGGAGGAGGAGCGCGTCGAGCGGCAGCGGCTGCTGTCGACGGCCTCCGGCGGCCGCCCGCAGGTGCAGCACAAGAGCGGCCGACCACTGGACCTCAAGCTGCGCGGCGTCGGCTACCGGATGCGGGTGGCGCGGATCGGCGCGCACCGGTTCCGCGTCGGCATCGAAACGGCCGGCGACGTCCGCACGGCCGACGTCGAGCTGGACCGCTTCGACCGGCACACCGGGCAGATCGCCGTCAACGGCGTCCGGTACCGCCTGCTCACCGCCACCCACGGGCCGATCCACCTGGTCGAGGTGGACGGCGTGACGCACCGGGTCAGCCGGGACGAGGGCGGCGTCCTCCGCTCTCCCATGCCCGCGCTGGTCGTCGCCACACCGCTGGCGATCGGCGCCGAGGTGGAGGCCGGCGCGCCGGTGCTGGTGCTGGAGGCCATGAAGATGGAGACGGTGCTGCGGGCGCCGTTCAGGGCACGCCTGAAGGAATGCGCCGTCTCGGTGGGCAGCCAGGTGGAGGCCGGCGCACCGTTGCTGCGGCTGGAGCCGCTGGCCGACGAAGGCGCCGAGGCCGCCGACGACCCGGCCGCGGCCTCCGTCGAGCTGGACCTTCCCGCCGAGTCCGGCGAGATTCCGGCGCGCCAGCGCGCCACGCGCGGCCAGGAGGACCTGCGCAGCCTGCTGCTCGGCTTCGACGTGGACCCGCACGACGACCGCCGGGTGCTCGACGACTACCTCGCCGCCCGCCGGGCGGCCACCGAGGACGGCCACCGGCCGCTGGCCGAGGAGCTCGACCTCGTCAACGTCTTCGCCGACCTCGCCGAGCTGAGCCGCAACCGGCCGACGGGCGAGGACGGCGACGGCCACGTCCCGAGCGCCCGCGAGTACTTCCACACCTACCTGCAGAGCCTCGACATCGAGCGCGCCGGGCTGCCTGCGGCGTTCCAGGCCAAGCTCGCCAAGGCGCTCGGCCACTACGGGGTCACCGACCTGGAGCGCTCCCCCGAGCTGGAAGCCGCCGTCTTCCGGATCTTCCTCGCCCAGCAGCGGGCCTCCGCCGACGCCACGGTCGTCGCGACGCTGCTGCGGTCCTGGCTGCGGGAGTCCCCGCCGGACGAGACGCTGCGCGAGCCCGCCGGCCTCGCGCTGGAGCGGCTGGTGGCCGCCACGCAGGTCCGCTTCCCGGTGGTCGCCGACCTGGCGCGCGGCGTGGTGTTCGCCTGGTTCGCCCAGCCGCTGCTGCGCCGCAACCGCGCCCGCGTCTACGCCGAGGTCCGCAGGCACCTGCGGCACCTGGACGCGCACCCGGACGCGCCGGACCGCGGCGAGCGGGTCGCGGAGATGGTGCGCAGCACCGAGCCCCTCGTACGGCTGCTCGGCCAGCGGCTGGTCCGCGACCACCTCGACAACGCGGTGATGCTGGAGGTGCTGACCCGGCGGTACTACGGCAACAAGGGGCTCACCGGCGTCCGCACCCGCGAGATCGCGGGCTGCACGTTCGTGGTCGCCGAGCGCGCGGACTCGAGCGTGGTCTCCGCCGCGGTGCGCTTCGACGCGCTCGGCGGCGCGCTGCGCGGACTCGCCGAGCTGGCCGGCGGCGCGGAGGCGATCGACGCCGACATCTACCTCGCGTGGGAGGACCAGCCGGAGGACTTCGACGCGATGGCGGCGGCGCTGCACGACGCCGTCAACGCGCACCCGCTCCCGCACCAGGTCCGCCGGGTCACCACCACCGTCGCGGGCCGTGCCGGCGCGGTGATGCACCACCACTTCACCTTCCGCCCGTCCGACGACGGGATGGCCGAGGAGCGGCTGATCCGTGGCCTGCACCCGTACATCGCGCAGCGGATGCAGTTGGAGCGGCTGAGCAAGTTCGACCTGACCCGGCTGCCGTCGGCGGACGAGGAGGTCTACCTCTTCCAGTGCGTGGCCCGGGAGAACCCGTCGGACCAGCGCCTCGTGGCGTTCGCGCAGGTGCGCGACCTGACCGAGCTGCGCGAGCAGGACGGGCGGCTGGTCGCGCTGCCGACGACCGAGGACACCGTGGCCGCCTGCCTCGACTCGATCCGCCGCGCGCAGTCGCGGCGGCCGTCGAAGTCGCGCTTCCAGACCAACCGCATCGTGATCTACGTCTGGCCGCCGAGCGAGCTGACCCGCGAGGAGATGGAGATGATCGCCGGGCGGGTGCGCCCGACGACCGCGGGCGCCGGCCTGGAGGAGATCCTCTTCATCGCCCGGCAGCGCGACCGGCGGACCGGCGAGCTGACCAAGATCGCGGTACGGATCTCCTTCACCGCCACCGGCGGCGCCGAGCTGAGCGTCGGCGAACCGCCGGTCGAGCCGGTCGAACCGCTCGACGACTACCGGCTGAAGGTGCTCCGCGCGAGCAGCCGCAACACGGTGTACCCGTACGAGCTGACCGGCATGCTCGGCGACTTCGTCGAGCACGACCTCGACGAGAAGCACGCGCTGGTGCCGGTCGACCGGCCCAGGGGGCGCAACTCGGCGGCGATCGTCGCGGGCGTGGTCACCACGCCCACCCCGCGGCACCCGCAGGGCGTCACCCGGGTCGTGCTGCTCGGCGACCCCACGAAGTCGCTCGGCGCGCTGTCGGAGCCGGAGTGCCGCCGGGTGATCGCCGCGCTGGACCTGGCCGAGCGGATGCGGGTGCCCCTGGAGTGGTACGCGCTCTCCGCCGGCGCCCGGATCTCCATGACGTCGGGCACCGAGAACATGGACTGGGTGGCGGCCGCGCTCAAGCGGATCGTCGAGTTCACCCAGGACGGCGGTGAGATCAACATCGTGGTGGCGGGCATCAACGTCGGCGCGCAGCCGTACTGGAACGCCGAGGCGACGATGCTCATGCACACCAAGGGCGTCCTGGTGATGACGCCGGACTCGGCGATGGTGCTCACCGGCAAGCAGTCGCTCGACTTCTCCGGCGGCGTGTCGGCCGAGGACAACTTCGGCATCGGCGGCTACGACCGGGTGATGGGTCCGAACGGGCAGGCCCAGTACTGGGCACCCGACCTCCCCGCCGCGCGCGACGTGCTGATGGCGCACTACGACCACACGTACGTGGCGCCGGGCGAGTCGGCGCCCCGGCGGGCGACGACGAGCGACCCGGTCGACCGGGACATCTCGGACTTCCCGCACACCGTCGCCGGCAGCGACTTCACCACCGTCGGCGAGATCTTCTCCCCCACCGCCAACCCGGACCGGAAGAAGCCGTTCGACATCCGGACCGTGATGCGGGCGCTCGCCGACCAGGACCACCCGGTGCTGGAACGCTGGGCGGGCATGGCCGACGCGGAGACCGCGGTGGTGCAGGACGTGCACCTCGGCGGCATCCCGGTGTGCCTGCTCGGCATCGAGTCCCGGTCGGTGCCGCGCCGCGGCTTCCCGCCCACCGACGGCCCGGACACCTACACGGCGGGCACCCTGTTCCCCCGCTCGTCGAAGAAGGCAGCGCGGGCGATCAACGCGGCAAGCGGCAACCGGCCGCTGGTGGTGCTGGCCAACCTGTCGGGCTTCGACGGCTCGCCCGAGTCGATGCGGAAGCTGCAACTGGAGTACGGCGCCGAGATCGGCCGCGCCATCGTGAACTTCCGCGGGCCCATCGTGTTCTGCGTGATCTCGCGGTACCACGGCGGGGCGTTCGTGGTGTTCTCGAAGGCGTTGAACCCCAGCATGACCGTGCTGGCGCTGGAGGGCTCGTTCGCCTCGGTGCTGGGCGGCGCCCCGGCCGCCGCGGTGGTCTTCTCCGGCGACGTCAACGCCCGCACGGCGGCCGACCCCCGGGTACGGGACCTGGAGGCCCGCGTGGCGGCCGCGTCCGGCGCCGACCGCGCCGCGCTGACCGCTGAACTGGACGAGCTCCGCTCGTCGGTGCGCGCGGAGAAGCTGGGCGAGGTGGCCACCGAGTTCGACCGGGTGCACAGCATCCAGCGCGCCGTCGAGGTCGGCTCCGTCGACGCGGTCATCCGCGCCGCCGAACTCCGTCCGCGCGTCATCGAGGCCATCGAGGCGCACCTGCGCTGACCGGACCGGCGCGGTCGGGGCGCTCGCCCCGACCGCGCCGGGGGTCTCAGGACACGACGAAGGGCCCCGGAGCGAACTCCGGGGCCCTTCCTTCGTGCGAGGGGATTACTTGGTGAGCGGCGACAGCTTCGGGTCGTTGGCGTACGCCTCGGCCGCGTTGGCCTTGGTGACCGCCACCGGCGGGAGCAGGTAGGTGTCGACGACCTTGACGCCGTTGTTGTACGACTTGGTGTCGTTCACCTCGGGGGTGTTACCGGCCTGCAGGGCCTTCACCATCTCGATGGTCTGCTTGACCAGGTTCCGGGTGTCCTTGTTGATCGTCATGTACTGCTCGCCAGCCATGATCGACTTGACCGACTCGACCTCGGAGTCCTGGCCGGTGACGACCGGGATCTTCTTGCCGGCACCCTTGATCGACGTGATGATCGCGCGGGCCAGGGTGTCGTTCGGGGAGAGGACGCCGTCCAGCTCCTTGTTGCCGTAGGTCGAGGTCAGCAGCTGGTCCATGCGGGCCTGGGCGCCCTCGGCCTTCCAGCCCTGGATGGCGGTCTGCTTGACGTCGGTCTGCTTCGAGGCGACGACCACGTTGCCCTTGTCGATCTCCGGCTTGAGCACGCTCATGGCGCCGTTGAAGAAGACACCGGCGTTGTTGTCGTCCGGCGAGCCGGAGAACAGCTCGATGTTGTACGGGCCGTTCGGCTTCTTGGCCTTCATGCCGTCCAGCAGGGCCTGGCCCTGGAGCTGGCCGACCTTGAAGTTGTCGAACGCGACGTAGTAGTCGAGGTCCGGGGTGTTGGTGATCAGGCGGTCGTACGCGATCACCTTCGCGCCGGCGGCGTGCGCCGCGGCGACCTGGGTCGACAGCTGCGCGGCGTCGGTCGCGCCGATGACGATGACCTTCGCGCCCTTGGTCACCATGGCGGTGATCTGCGCCTGCTGGTCGGCGACGGTGGTCGACGCGCCGGCGTACTGGACGTCGCTCTTGAAGCCGGCCTCCTTGAGGCCGTTGGTGAAGAGGTCACCGGCGAGGACCCAGTTCTCCGAGGTCTTCGACGGCAGGGCGACGCCGATCAGGGAGTCGGCCGCGAAGCCCTTGGTGTCGCCCTTGGCGCCGCCGGTGTCGCCGTCGCGGCCGGAGCCGCAGGCGGTCGCGGTCAGGGCCAGCGCGGCGATGGCGCCGATGGCCATCGATTTGCCGATCATCTTACGCATGGCTGGTGGTGCCCTTCTGGAGAGGTGATACGGGGTGTGAGGCGGGGTGGAACGTCAGCTCGGCACGGCCGTGCGGGCGGTCTCCCGGTCCGCGCCGGGTGGTGCCGTGGGCGGGGCGGGAGTGTCGCGGCGGAACGAGCGGGTGAGGCTGCCGATGACGGAGAACTTGCCCTGCTTCTTGTTGTAGACGTCGAGCGCGACGGCCAGCAGCAGCACCAGGCCCTTGATGATCTGGACCCGGTCGGTGCCGACGCCGAGCAGCTGGAGGCCGTTGTTCAGCACGGCCATGACCAGACCGCCGACGATCGAGCCGCTGATGGTGCCGATGCCACCGGCGACGGCCGCGCCACCGATGAAGACCGCGGCGATCGCGTCCAGCTCCCAGCCGTTGCCGTCCTGCGGCCCGGAGGCGGCCGAGCGGGCCACGAAGATCATGCCGGCCAGGGAGGCCAGGACGGCCATGTTCATCATGACGAAGAAGTTGACCCGCTTGAGCTTCACACCGGAGAGCTCCGCGGCGCGGGAGTTGCCACCGACGGCGTAGATGTGCCGGCCGCCGGCGGTGTTCCGGGTGTAGAAGGAGTAGGCCAGCACCAGCGCCACCAGGATGATGCCGGAGACCGGGAAGCTCGTGCCGACCCGGCCGCTGGCGAACCGCAGCGACGCGAAGACGATCACGCCGACCATGACGGCCATCCGGAGCACCGAGATCCACATCGGGGCCGGCTCGGCGTCCATCTCCCGGCGGGTCTTGCGGGCCTGGAACTCCCGCCACACCACGGCCACACACGCGGCGAGGCCGAGCAGGAGCGTCAGGTTGTTGTAGCCGGTGTTCGGGCCGACCTCGGGCAGGAAGCCCGAGCCGATCACCCGGAAGCCCTCCGGCACCGAGATCGTGTTCGCGTTGCCGATGAACTGGTTGCCGCCCCGGAAGAGCAGCATGCCGGCCAGGGTGACGATGAACGCCGGCACCCCGACGTAGGCGACCCAGAAGCCCTGCCAGGCGCCGATGATCGCGCCGATCACCAGGCCGAACAGGATGGCGGCGGGCCAGGGCAGCGACCACTCCGCCATCGACTTGGCCACCAGGATGCCGGTGAAGGCGGCGATCGAGCCGACCGAGAGGTCGATGTGCCCGGCGACGATCACCATGAGCATGCCGATGGCCAGGATGAGGATGTACGAGTTCTGGTTGAACAGCGCGATCAGGTTGTCCGATCGCAGGGTCAGGCCGTCCGTGAGGATCTGGAACAGGACGACGATCGCCACCAGGGTGAAGATCATCCCGAACTGGCGGGCGTTGGACGTGGTCCCTCCGAAGAGGTTCTTCTGCAGGTCCTTGATTCGGCTCATCGTGTCTGCATCTTCTTCGTCGAGGTCATCTGCTTCATGAGGGTTTCCGGGTCCGCGTCCTGCCGGGCGATCTCGCCGGTGATGGCGCCTTCGAACACGGTGTAGATGCGGTCGCAGAGCCCGATCAGCTCGGGCAGCTCCGAGGAGATGACGACGACGCCCTTCCCCTGGTCGGCGAGCCGCTGGATGATGCCGTAGATCTCGTACTTGGCGCCCACGTCGATGCCGCGGGTCGGCTCGTCGAGGATCAGGAGGTCCGGGTCGGTGAACATCCACTTCGCCAGGACGACCTTCTGCTGGTTGCCGCCCGACAGCTTGGAGACGCCCTCGTCGACCGTCGGCGCCTTGGTGCGCAGGTCCCGCCGGTAGGCCTCCGCCGCCTTGTACTCGGCCACCTCGTCCAGGACGCCGTGGCGCGAGATCTTCGACAGCTTCGCGGCCACCGTGGAGGTCTTGATGTCGTCGAGGAGGTTCAGGCCGAGCGCCTTGCGGTCCTCGCTGACGTACGCGAGCCCGTGGGCGATCGCGTCCGCCACCGACTTCAGGACGATCTCCTTGCCGTCCTTGATGATCGTGCCCGACTCGTACACCCCGTAGGAGCGGCCGAAGACACTCATGGCCAGCTCGGTGCGGCCGGCGCCCATCAGCCCGGCGAAGCCCACGATCTCGCCCCGTCGGACGACGAAGCTCTCGTTCTTGCAGACCTGCCGCTCGGCCGAGATCGGGTGCCGGACGTTCCAGTTCCGGACCTCGAAGAAGACCTCGCCGATCTTCGGGGTGTGGTCCGGGAACCGGCTGTGCAGCTCGCGCCCGACCATGCCGCGCACGATCCGGTCCTCGTCGACGCCGTCCGCCTTGACGTCGAGCGTCTCGACGGTCCGGCCGTCACGCAGAACGGTGATCTCGTCCGCGATCGCCTCGATCTCGTTCAGCTTGTGCGAGATCATGATCGAGGTGATGCCCCGCGAGCGGAAGCCGCGCAGCAGGTCGAGCAGGTGCTGCGAGTCGGCCTCGTTGAGTGCGGCCGTCGGCTCGTCCAGGATGAGCAGCTTGACGTCCTTGGCGAACGCCTTGGCGATCTCCACGAGCTGCTGCTTGCCGACGCCGATGTCCTTGATCAGGGTGTCCGGGTCCTCCCGCAGGCCGACCCGGGCCATCAGGTCCAGCGCCATGCGGTTCGCGGCCTTCCAGTCGATCGCCCCCCGCTTGCGGGGCTCGTTGCCGAGGAAGATGTTCTCGGTGATCGACATGTCCGGGATGAGCGCGAGTTCCTGGTGGATGATCACGATCCCGGCGCTCTCGCTCGCCCGGATGTCCGAGAAGCGGGTCTCCGCGCCCTGGTAGATGATCTGGCCGTCGTAGCTGCCGTACGGGTAGACGCCGCTCAGCACCTTCATCAGCGTCGACTTGCCGGCACCGTTCTCGCCGACGATCGCGTGGATCTCGCCGGCGCGGACCACCAGGTTGACGTCGGCCAGGGCCTTGACGCCGGGGAACTCCTTGGTGATGGAGCGCATCTCCAGGAGGACGGGCAGATCGCTCATCGCTCCCACCACCTTGCCAACGTCATGGCCGCCTCCGCGGGTTATGACCTTCGCTCACTTTTCGTTGTCGTGGGCAACCCAATCTCGTCCGGAGCCCTTCCGCAAGTGCTCAAGTCACTCATTTGCGTAACAAGTCGGTAATATCGACCATTACGCTCAGTGACCTTTGCGACGCTCCCCGGACTTGCCGACAAGCGGCGGCGTGGTGCTACCGGGACGCCCATGACATCGTTGACGCGCATCGTATACCGCTGTTTGCGAGCGACCTTCGTGACCCGGACCCGCCCTGTTGACGCCGTGTCGCCGAACGCCGGGCCGACCCGGCGATCCGCCGGCACGCGGTGTCATAATTCCGGCCATGACCGCTGACCGGAGGGCTGGTCGCCCGAGCCTCGCGCAGGTCGCGGCGCTGTCCGGGGTCTCGGTCAAGACGGCCTCCCGGGCCCTCGGCGGCGAGCCCCGGGTGGCCCCGGAGACCCGGTCGCGGGTCCGCGACGCCGCCGACCAGCTCGGCTACCGGCTCAACGGGGTGGCCCGCGAGCTGCGCCGCGGCGCGAGCACCTCCACGCTGGTCGGCCTGCTCATCGGCGACCTGGCGAACCCGTTCTATTCCCGGCTGGCCGGGGGCCTGGAGCGCGAGCTGCGCATGCGGGGCCTGCAGTTGATCACCGCCAGCACCGACGAGGATCCGGAGTGGGAACGGCGACTCGCCGACGCGCTGCTGGAGCGGCGGGTCCGGGGGCTGGTGGTCGCCTCGACCGCGACCGGGCACGCCCATTTCGCGGCCGAACACCGCCACGGCATCCCGTTCGTGTTCGTGGACCGGCCGCCGGTCGAGCTGGCCGCGGACACCGTCCTGCTGGACAACCACCACGGCGCCCGGCAGGCCGGGGCCCACCTGAGCGCGGTCGGCCACCGGCGGATCGGCGTGGTGGGAGACCTGTCCCGCCTGAGCACCCACCGTGACCGGCTGGACGGCTTCGCCGAGGCCATGCGCGCGGCCGGCGTGGCGAACTGGACGGACTACCTGGTGGAGAACGCGCACGACGTGGCCACCGCCGAACGGGCGGTGCTCGAGCTGCTGGGCCGCGCCCCGGCGCCAACCGCCCTGTTCACGATGAACAACCGGATCACCGTCGGCGCCCTGCGGGCCCTGCGCGGCCACCCCGCCCCGCCGGCTCTGGTCGGTTTCGACGAGGTGGATCTCGGCGACGTCCTGGGGGTGAGCGTCGTCGCGCACGACCCGGACGAGATGGGACGGCGGGCGGCCCGACTGCTGCTCGACCGGATCGACGGCGATCGCGGACCGGCCCGGCAGGTGGTGATCCCGACCCGGCTGCTGGCCCGTGGATCCGGGGAACGGCCGCCGACCTCGGCGGGGACGGCCGGCTCCTAGTCCCCCATTGACACGCACCTCTTCGGGGCTCTACACAGGACCTTGACGCCTGTCGATGACAACGATGTCGCACGGTGTCGTCCCGCCTCGAAGGAGGACCGCCTCATGCTCCGATCAGGCCCGTCCCGTCTGCTCACCCTGGCGGCCACCGCCGTCACCGCCGCGTCCGCACTCGTCGCGGTCGCCGCGCCCGCCACAGCGGCGCCGCTCAGCCTCACCCCGTACGTGAACCCGTTCATCGGCACCGACGACAGCAACGCGCCGAACCCCGTCGGCGGTGGCGCCGGCGGCAGCACCGTCCCCGGCCCGGTGCAGCCCTTCGGCATGGTGCAGCTGAGCCCGGACACCCCCACCGCCTCGCCGTCCGGCTACCGCTTCAGCGACACCCAGATCGAGGAGTTCAGCCTCACCCACTTCAACGGCGCCGGCTGCGCCAACAACGAGGACCTCGGGATCCTGCCCGTCACCGGCGCGCTCGGCGCCTCGCCCGGAACCTCGTGGACCTCCTACCGCGCGACCCAGGACAAGGCCCAGGAACAGGCCCGCGCCGGCTTCTACCGGGCCGTGCTCAGCAACTACGGCAACACCCGGGTCGAGGCGTCGGCCACCCGACGCAGCGCCATCCTGCGGCTGACCTATCCCGCGACCAGCGCCGCCCGGGTCCTCGTCAACACCAGCCGCAGCGCCACCGGCAGCCGGGCCGGCTCGATCCAGATCAGCGGCTCCACCGTGACCGGCAGCGTCACCGGGGGCGGCTTCTGCGGCAACAGCAAGACCTACCAGATCTTCTACCGGATGGAGTTCGACCGCGTCCCCAGCGGCGTCGGCACCTGGCTCGGCGGCACCGTCACGGCCGGCTCCACGAGCGCCAGCGGCACCAACTCCGGCGGGTACCTGACCTTCGACACCGCCGCCAACCCGGTGGTGCAGGTCAAGGTCGGCATCTCCTTCGTGAGCCAGGCCGGCGCGCAGGCCAATCTCGCCGCCGAACAGTCGGGCTTCGCCTTCGACACCGTCCGCGCGAACGCCGACGCCGAGTGGAACGCGATCCTCAACCGCGTGCAGGTCGCCGGTGGCTCCGCCGCCGACCTGCAGAAGTTCTACACCGCGCTGTACCGCGTGTTCATCAATCCCAACCTGGCCAACGACGTCGACGGGCGGTACCGCGGCTTCGACAACGCCATCCACACGGCCAGCCACCCGGTCTACCAGAACTACTCCGGTTGGGACATCTACCGGTCGTGGGCGGCGCTGATCGCCTTCCTGGCGCCGGCCGAGGCGACCGACATCGCCCGGTCCATGGTGCTCGACGGCCAGCAGGGCGGCCTGCTGCCGAAGTGGTCGCACAACACCAACGAAGCGTTCGTCATGACCGGTGATCCCGGGCCGATCATCGTCGACAGCCTGTACCAGTTCGGCGTACGGGGCTTCGACACCGCGGCCGCGCTGGCGCTGATGAAGAAGAGTTCCGCCGGAGGCACCACCCAGGGCAGCCCGATCCGCGGCCGGCAGAGCGGTTACGTGCAACGCCACTACATCGACGGCGACCCTTCCGACTCGCTGGAATACTCCGCCAGCGACTTCGCGGTGGCCCAGTTCGCCCGGGCCCTGGGCGACACCGCCACGTACGACACCCACATGGCGCGAGCGCAGTGGTGGCGCAACACCTTCAACACCGAATCCGGCTACGTCCACCCGCGGAACGCCGACGGCACCTGGCCGTGGCCGCTCGACCCGGCCAGCCAGTCGAACTACGTCGAGGGCAACGCCTCGCAGTACACCTGGATGGTCCCGTACAACCTCGGCGCCCTGATCGACCTCATGGGCGGGCGGCAGACCGCCGTGCAGCGGCTCGACCACCACTTCACCCAGACCAACGGCGGCCAGTCGCAGCCCTACTTCTACATCGGCAACGAGCCGGAGCACGGCGTCCCCTGGGCCTACCACTTCGCGGCGGCGCCGGCCGGCACCAGCGCCGCGGTCCGGCGGATCATGAACGAGTCGTTCACCACCGGCCCCGGCGGCCTGCCCGGCAACGACGACCTCGGCGCCACCTCCGCCTGGTACGTCTGGTCCGCCCTCGGCATGTACCCGTCCACCCCGGGGGCGGACACCCTCGCCCTGCACGGCCCGATCTTCCCGTCGATCCTCGTGGACCGGCCGACCGGTGACGTCCAGATCACCGCCGCCAACGCGGGCCAGGGCAACCAGTACGTGCAGAGTCTCGCCGTCAACGGGGCGGCCACCCGGCGCACCTGGCTGCGCTACGGCGACCTCGCGGGCGGCGCCACCCTGTCGTACGCGATGGGCGGTGCCCCGTCCTCGTGGGGCACCGACCCGGCCGACGTGCCGCCGTCCTTCACCGACGGCTCCACCCCGCCGGCCCCCGCACCGGACCTGGGCCCCAACCTGGCCGCCGGCAGGCCGGCCAGCGGCTCGGCCGCGTGCAACACCGCCGAGGGCCCGGAAAAGGCGTTCGACGGCCGGCTCGGCGGTGCCAGCAAGTGGTGCTCGCTCGCCGCGGGCACCAAGGTCCTCCAGGTCGACCTCGGCGCGAACCAGACCGTCCGCTCCTTCGTCGTCAAGCACGCCGGGCTCGGCGGGGAGACCACCGGCTGGAACACCGGTGACTTCACCATCCAGACCAGCACCGACGGCGGCGCCTGGACGACCCGCGCCACGGTCTCCGGCAACCGCGCGAGCCGCACCTACCACCCCGTGCCCGCCGTGACGGCCCGGTTCGTCCGGCTCAGCATCACCACGCCCACCAACAACGGCAACACCGCCGCCCGTATCGACGAGTTCGAGGTGTACGGCACCGCCGGCGCGACAAACCTGGCGTTGAACCGGCCCGCCACCGCCGACTCGCAGTGCGCGAGCACGGAGGGACCCGAGAAGGCCGTCAACGGCAGCACCTCCGGCGGCAACTCCGACAAGTGGTGCGCGGCCGGCGGCACGAAGTCCCTCCGGATCGACCTGGGCGCCGGCCACCGGATCCAGTCGATCACCGTCCACCACGCCGCCGCCGGAGGCGAGGATCCCGCCTGGAACACCCGGGACTTCGACCTGCAGGTCTCCCCCGACGGGTCGGCGTGGACGACCGTCGCCCAGGTTCGGGGCAACACGGCGGGCGTGACCAGCCACCCGATGTCCGTCGACGGCCGGTACGTGCAGGTCAGGGTCATCACCCCGACGCAGACCACCGACGTGGCCGCCCGCCTCTACGAGGTCGAGGTGTTCGGCACCTGACCGCGCGCGGCGGCTCGGACCGCGGCCGGCGCCAGCGGGCACCGGCCGCGGTCCGCCGGAAAAGGGTGTGCGGGGCGAGCGGAGAGCCCTCTACCCTGCCCGGCGTGACCCTGGACATCGTGAGCCTGGCGGAGCGCCCCGACCTGGCGCCGCTGCTCGACACCGACTTCGACGGCGCCTGGCCGCAGTTCATGCTCTGGGACCCGATGGGCTCGGTGTACTACAGCGTCGCCCACGACCTCTACCCGGAGTTCGTCTTCGCCGCCGTCGACCCGGCCGAGCCGGGTCGCGCCGTCGCCCGGGCGTACGCCGTGCCGCTGCGCTGGACGGAGGACGAGCTGCCCGACGGCGGCTGGGACCGGGTGATCCAACGCGCGACCGTCAACCGGCTCACCGGCGCCACCCCGAACCTGGTCTCCGCGCTGGAGATCTGCGTGCGACCGGACCGGCGCGGCGGCGGGGTGTCCGGGCTGATGCTCGGGGCGATGCGCAAGGCGGTCGCCCGGCAGGGCTTCGACACCCTGGTCGCGCCGGTGCGTCCGAACGGCAAGGCCACGCTGCCCGACCTGCCGATGACCGAGTACGCGGCGCGGGTCCGCCCCGACGGCCTGCCGGTCGACCCCTGGCTGCGGGTGCACGTCCGGGCCGGCGGGGTGATCGAGCGCGTCGCGCCCCGGTCGATGGCGATCACCGGCACCCTCGCCGACTGGCGCCGGTGGACCGGCCTGCCGTTCGACACCAGCGGCCCCGTGCGGGTGCCGGGCGCGCTGGCGCCGGTGCTGGTCGACGTGGCGCACGACCACGCCGCCTACGTCGAGCCGAACGTCTGGGTGCGGCACCGGCTGTAGCGCCGGACGGTCAGGCCGGCCAGGCGTGGCCGATCCCGTCGAGCAGGAGGACCACCCCTTCGGTGGCCGCCTCCCGGTCCCGGGAGATCTCCCGGTATTCCGCCGAGTTCGACCAGCGCTCGAAGTCCTCCCGGTTGTCGAAGGACATGAGCACGGCCTTCTCGTGCGGCCAGCTCCCCTCGACCACCCGCGGGGACCCGTCGGCGGCGAGCAGCCGGCCGCCGTGCCGCGCCAGGACCGGCAGGAAGGCGGCGACGTACCGGTCGTAGCGCTGCCGGTCGTGGATGGTGATCTGCGCGAGGGCGTAGACGGTCACCGGCCCAGGCTACCGACCGGTACGCGCCCCCCGCTGTCCGCCGGACCGGCAGCCGGCGGCGGCCTACCGGCCGACCGTACGGACGGTGAAGTTGCGGAACGTGCCTATCGCGCCCTGTCCGAAGGCCCGTTCCGCGGGTGGGATGGAGACGCTGTAGGGGGCGTACCGCGGGTCGCAGGCGCCCGGCCCGGCGGCGTCCGGCGGGCTGCAGCCGTACTGGAACGGGAAGGCGTCGAGCAGGCTGAACAGGCCGTGCGCCATGCTGAACGACCGGATCTTCCCGGCCAGCGGTTCGCCGGAGCCCAGCGACGGATAGGTCCCGGTGTAGGCGACGCCCTGCCGGTCCAGCGGCACGCCGACCTCACCGACCCGGGCGACCACCGCACCGTCCAGCAGGTACGTCACGCTGGCGTGCCCGCCGGCCTGCCGGTAGCGGATCGTCGCCCGGTGCGGCACGCCCGGGGTGATCGGCACCTCCCGGATGATCTGCGTGTACGCCCGGTCCAGGCCGACCTCGGTGGCGCCCGGGCAGTCCGGGTCGGTGGTGTTTCCGGTGACCGTGCTGGGCAGCCGCTCGATCAGCGGGAAGGCGCGCGTGCCGGAGACGAACCAGTCGAAGAGCTGCCCGGTGCAGAAGTCGATCATGTTGAGCACCACCGCCGCCTGCTGGCCCTCCAGCACAGCGCTGGCGTAGGGGCGCGCGGTCGGGTCGCCGACGGCGGCGGAGCCGGGCGGACCGTACCGGCCGTGCACCACGTGCCCGCCGGTCGCCCCGGGCGTGCGCGCGGTGATGTCCACGGAGAACTCGACCGACCCCTGCCGGGGGACCGGGAAGGTCCGGTTGCTGACCGCCATGTACTTGAGGTGGTCGTAGACGCTGTAGTCCACCCCGGTCTTGAACGGCACGTCGCTGACGGTGAGCACCCCGCCGTCGACGGTGCGGGTCGCCCCGTCCAGCGGTCCGTAGATGTTCGACCACTTCCGCTCGTACTCGGCCAGGTCCGCCGAGTCGTAGCGCACCACGCTCGGCCGTGACCCGGGTGCCGCCGCGGCGGCCGGCGACGCCACCCCGGGACACCCCACCACGACCACGACCGTCGCCGCGCCCACCACCCGGCGGAGCCAGTCCTGTCTGCGCACGTCGTCCTCCCCACGGCGGTGACGGGAGCCGCGCCGGCCCCGGCCGGCCCACCTCGGACCATCGTCGGAGATGGATGCCGGTGGGACATCCACCGCACGGTGCGGCGCGCCGGCCCGGACGGCGGGCCGTGCCGCCGGGGCGGCCCCGACGGGGCGACGCCGGTTCCGCCATCGTGGACCGTCGGGTCGGGAGCACTGCGGCATGGGACCTGTCAACTGCCCGAACCGCCCTGGCCATATCGCCCCTGACCTGCGGATACTGGGCGGAGAGCAGCGGCCGAGCCGCGCCGGTTGGGGGGCAGCCATCATGATCGACGAGGAGACCCGACCCGAGACCACACCCGGCACTCCCGCCCCGGCGGCGCCCGGTGGAAGCGGCGGGGGCGGCGGGTCCGTCGTCCCTGCGGCGGTGTCGCAGGTGCGGGTGCGCACCAAGCTCGACGACCTGTACCAGCAGCTGAGTGGCATCGAGGCCCGCGCCGCCGCGAGCGCCGGCCGGGTCGCCGCGCTGCGCGCCCAGCTGTCCGGCGTGGAGTCCGTGCTCGGCCGCAGCGGGGTGGTCGCGTGGCTGCGGGGCGGCAACCTGGAGTACGCCTGGCAGACCATCCACTCGGTGGAGCGGGCCATGGTGGAGCTGCGTACGCCGGAGGAGCTGTTCGGCCTGCTGCCGGCATACCAGGGCGCGGCCGCGCAGTTCCTGAAGGCCGACGACAAGGTGCTGACCGACTTCGACGCGTCGGCCGACGCCGCGGCGCCGGCGCGGTTCCGGGCCAAGGTGCAGGCGCTGCTGCTGCGCTACCACGCGGTGTCGGACGAGTTCCACGAGTCGGTGCGCCGGTTGCGCAACCGGATGCTGGGGCTGTCGGTGTTCGCGCTGGTGGCCGAGGCGCTCATGGTGCTCGTGCAGTGGCGCAGCCGGGACGTGCAGCTGCTCAAGCCGCCGACCGACGCGGCCGGCGTGCCGGCCTGGCGGCTGCTCCTCTTCGTCCTCATCGCCGGGGCGCTCGGCGCGTTCATCAGCGCCCTGCCCTCGATGATCACCTCGCGCTCCGGCGGCCTGCCCTACAAGCTGCCCTTCCAGCAGGGCCTGCTGAAGCTGGCGATCGGCCCGCTGGTCGCGGTCGTCGGGATCATGCTGGTGATCGGCGGCCTGGTGGAGACCACGGTGAACAGCACCGCCGCCCTGCTGGGCGTCGCCATCGTCTTCGGCGCCGGGCAGCAGGCGGTCACGGCGTTCGCCGACCGGCGGGCGTCGGAGCTGCTGGCCCCGGTCACGAAGAGCTGAGCGGGCCCGGCGGCGAGCCGCTGCCGACCACCGCCGGCCTGGGTAGCCTGAGCCGCATGATCTTCATTACCGCGAAGTTCCGGGTCCGGCCGGAGGACGCCGACCGCTGGCCGCAGATCGCCGCCGACTTCACCGAGGCCACGCGGGCCGAGCCGGGCTGCCTCTGGTTCGACTGGTCCCGCAGCCTCGACGACCCGACGGAGTACGTGCTGGTCGAGGCGTTCCGGGACGACGAGGCCGGCGCGGCGCACGTGCAGTCGGCGCACTTCCGCGAGGCGCAGCGCAGCCTCCCGCCGCACCTGGCCGAGACGCCCCGGATCGTCAACATGACGGTGCCGCAGCAGGACTGGTCGCGGCTCGGCGAGATGGCCGTCCCCGAGGGCGACTGAGGGCCGTCGCCCCGTCCCCCCGGGGCGCGGGCCTCCCGCACGCCGTGCCGCGGCCCGCGTCCGCGCCGCCGCACCGGCCGCGCGAGGCAGGTGTGCGGCGGGGATTTGCGGGAATGGCACGCCGGCCAGTCGGGGACCGGCGGCGACGCGGGACTCCGCACCGGGCCATGGTCACCGACCCCTTCTCGACGTGGGGTGACGACGCATGACACGAGAAACGACCCTCGGGGTCCGCTCGGTGGCCGACGGTCTCGGGATCCAACGGGCGACCGGCGGTTCGGAGGGCCTGGCCCGCTTCCTGGGCTGGTTCAGCCTCGGCCTCGGCGTGACCGCGCTCGCCGCGGGATCACGGGTGGCCCGGACGGTCGGCGTGGACGACTCCCGCACGGCCCGGACGGTCTTGCGCGCGGCCGGGGCCCGGGAGATCGGCCACGGCGCGGTGCTGCTGGTGCCGCGCCGGGCGGGGCTGGGGGCCTGGACCCGGGTGGCGGGTGACGTGCTGGACCTGGCCGCGGCCGGCCAGGCGTACCGCAACCGGTGCGGCGACCGGCGCCGACGCCTCGGCCTCACGCTCGCCGCCCTGGGCGGGATCACCGCCCTCGACCTGTACGCCTCGGTGCGCGCCACCCGCGATCGCCGGATCAGCCCGGAGGGCTTCGCGCACGGGTCGGTGACGGTCAACCGCACCCCGGAGGAGGCGTACCAGTTCTGGCACGGCTTCGAGAACCTGCCGCGGTTCATGTACCACCTCCGGTCGGTGCGGAGCACCGGCCCGGGGCGCACCCGCTGGTCGGCGAAGGCGCCGGCCGGCCGGACGGTGGAGTGGGAGGCGGAGATCGTCGAGGAGCGCCCCGACGAGCTCATCCGCTGGCGCTCCGTCGACGGCGCCCGGGTGCCCAACCGCGGCACCGTCCGGTTCGCGCGGGCGGCCGGCGGCAACGGCACCGAGGTGCGGGTGGAACTGGAGTACGCGGTGCCCGGCCGCCGCCTCGGCACCCTGGTCGCGAGGGCGTTCGGCGAGAACCCGCAGCAGCAGATCTGCGACGACCTGCGGCGGTTCAAGCAGGTCATCGAGACCGGCGAGATCACCCGGTCGGACGGTACGCCCGACGGCACGAGCATCCAGACCCAGGCGAAGCAGCGTCCGGCCCGCCCGCTGGCGACGCACCGGACCACGTGAAGGAGGCACCGTGAAGGCCAACTGCTGGATGGCGCCGAACCGGCTGGCCGTGGAGGAGGTGCCGGAACCGACGGTCCTCAACCCGCGCGACGCGGTGGTCAAGGTGACCTCGACGGCGATCTGCGGATCCGACCTGCACCTGCTCGACGGGTTCATCCCGGCCATGAAGCGCGGCGACGTGCTGGGCCACGAGTTCATGGGCGAGGTCGTCGAGCTGGGCCCCGGGGCACGGGACGGGCTGCGCGTCGGCGACCGGGTGGTGGTCGCCTTCCCCATCGCCTGCGGGGACTGTGCCTCGTGCCAGCGCGGCCTCTACTCGGTGTGCGAGAACTCCAACCCGAACGCGGCGATCGCGGAGACCGCCATGGGTCACTCCCCCGCCGGGATCTTCGGCTACTCCCACCTCACCGGCGGGTACGCGGGCGGGCAGGCCGAGTACGTCCGCGTCCCGTACGCCGACGTCGGCGCGCTCAAGGTCGGCGACGACCTGCCGGACGAGCAGCTGCTGTTCCTGTCCGACGTGCTGCCCACCGGTTACATGGCCGCCGAGATGGGCGACGTCAAGCCCGGCGACGTGGTGGCGATCTGGGGCGCCGGTCCGGTGGGCCAGTTCGCCGCGGTGAGCGCCTTCCTGCTCGGCGCCGAACAGGTGGTCGTCATCGACCGGTTCCCGTACCGGCTGCGGATCGCGCGCGACCGGGCCGGCGCGGACACGATCAACTACGAGGAGACCGACGTCCTGGACACGCTGCGCGAGATGACCGCGGGTCGCGGGCCGGACGTCTGCATCGACGCCGTCGGCATGGAGGGGCACCACCCCTCGGCGGCGCTGCACGCGTACGACCGGGCGAAGCAGGCGGTGAAGGCGGAGACCGACCGGCCGCACGCGCTGCGCGAGGCGATCCTGGCCTGCCGCAACGGCGGCACCGTCGCGGCGATCGGGGCGTACGGCGGGTTCATCGACAAGTTCCCGATGGGTTCGTTCATGAACCGGTCGCTGACCCTGCGCTCCGGGCAGGCCCACGTGCAGCGTTACATGCGCCCCCTGCTGGAGCGCGTCCGCAAGGGCGAGATCGACCCGAGCTTCATCATCACCCACACGATGCGGCTCGACGACGCGCCGCACGGCTACGACATCTTCAAGAACAAGCAGGACGACTGCCTGAAGGTGGTGCTCAAACCCTGAAAGTTTCCGACGACGACGCCGCTCGATATTGAAACTTGTTTGCGCCAGCGGCTACCCTCCGGGGAAGTGATCCACTATCCACCTTGGAGGGGTCGGACCATGCGCAAGCTGATGTCCGCGGTCGGTGCGGGGGCGTTGCTGACGGCGGGGCTGTTCGTCGGCGCCGCACCGGCGCAGGCGGCGGCCTGCACCCTGGTGCAGTCCGAGATCTACAACGGGGCCAACATGATCGCCTGGGCCCGGGGCCTGGAGGGCTGCTCGGGAGACGTCTACTGGGAGATCCAGTCGGGCGACGGCGGCACCTGGCAGGTCACCGAGAGCGGCACCACGCACTACGACAACCAGGTCGTCAGCTACTACGGCGACGTCGAGCTGCCGTGCTACCTGCGGCTGTACGCGAAGTTCGGCACGCAGGAGAAGCTCACCCAACCGGCGCGCAACAGCAACTGCGCCGGCTGAGCGGACGGCCCGGGCGGGGGTGGTCTCCCCACCCCCGCCCGCGCGGTCACGGGATGGTGAGGCCGTACGCGGCGAGGACCTCCATGATCGGCTGGTAGTAGCTGGTCCCTCCGGTGGTGCAGTTGCCACTGCCGCCGGAGAGGATTCCGAGCACCGTTCCGGTCGAGGCCACGTAGAGCGGGCCGCCGCTGTCGCCGGGTTCGGCGCAGATGTTGGTGCGGATCAGCCCGGACACGGAGCCCTCGGCGTAGTTGACGGTCTGGTTCAGGCCGGTGACCGAGCCGCACCGCACACCGGTGGTGGCGCCGCTGCGGCAGACCGCCTGGCCGACGTACGCGGTGCCGGCGCCGCGGATGGTGACCTGGCCGGGGTAGGTGTACACGGCGCTGGGGTGGGCCACCGTGCCGGTGTAGCGGACCACGCCGTAGTCGTTGCCGGGGAAGCTGCTGCCGGTCCGGCTGCCGAGCACCGTGGTGCGGGCGCTGTCGGCGTACCAGGTGCCGGCCAGGTTGGTGCAGTGCCCCGCGGTGACGAAGTAGTAGGTGCTGCCGCTGCGCACGTTCGCGCCGAGCGAGCAGCGGCCGCCTCCGCCGTAGATCGCCTGGCCGCCGGCGATCAGGGTCCGCAGTCGACCGGGTTCGTGGCGGAGCACCGCGCCGGCCCGGGCCGCGGTGCGCCGCAACGCGGCCAGTTCGGCGCCGGTGACGGTGTCGTCGACGGTGAGGGTCATCCGGCCGCTGGCCGGGTCGGTTCCCCACGCGGTGCCGGCGGTGCGTACCGCGGCGAGCCCGGTGGGCGCGGGGTCCGGGGCGACCCCGGCCCGCGCGGCGGTCGGGATGCCGGTGAGCAGGGCGGTCAGGGCGAGGACGGCGAGCGATCGGCGCATCCGGAATGCCTCCTCCATCGTCTAGCATCGATGTGCTCAGCATCCGCCCCGGTCGCCCGGCCTTCAAGCCTCTCCCCCCGCACCCTCGGGACCCCGCTGCTGAAACTTCCGGAGCGGCGGCGACCACCACGTCAGCACGCCAGCAGTCCGTGCCGAACGCACCAGGCCCATCGAAGCCGTTAAGTTTTCGGAAGGCTTCCGGTAGTCTCGGCCCAGATATTCGCTTCGATCAACTCACGGTGGCGGGGAGCACCCTCCCCACCCCGCGCGGCCTCCGGGCGGCCGCGCATCGAGCCGACCACCGTGGCGGGCAGTGGTCGGGGCGGGCTGTCCACACCGATACGGCTAGGAGAGGCTTTCAGATGGACAAGGTGCTCGCCCGCGGCAGCGGGAGCGCGACGGCCCGGTCGCGCCCGCGTACCGCGGTGGTGTCGATGTTGGCCGGCGTCGCGATGATCGCCGCGACGGTGGCGGTGGCGACCAGCGCCAGCGCCGGGACGACCCTCGGCGCCTCGGCGGCCGAGAAGGGCCGCTACTTCGGCACCGCGGTGGCCGCGAACAAGTTGTCGGACGCCACGTACGTCGGCATCCTGAACCGCGAGTTCAACATGGTCACCCCCGAGAACGAGATGAAGTGGGACGCCACCGAGCCGTCCCAGGGCCAGTTCAGCTACACCAACGCCGACCGGATCGTCAGCCACGCGCAGGCCAACGGCATGCGGGTCCGCGGCCACGCGCTGGCCTGGCACTCGCAGCAGCCGGGCTGGGCGCAGAACCTGTCCGGCACCGCCCTGCGGCAGGCGATGGTCAACCACATCACCCAGGTCGCCACCCACTACAAGGGCAAGATCCACTCCTGGGACGTGGTCAACGAGGCGTTCGCCGACAGCGGCGGCGTCCGCCGGGACTCCAACCTCCAGCGCACCGGGGACGACTGGATCGAGGTGGCGTTCCGCACCGCGCGGGCCGCCGACCCGGGCGCCAAGCTCTGCTACAACGACTACAACACCGACAACTGGACCTGGGCGAAGACGCAGGCCGTCTACAACATGGTCAAGGACTTCAAGGCACGTGGCGTGCCGATCGACTGCGTCGGCCTGCAGTCGCACTTCAACAGCGGCTCGCCGTACCCGAGCAACTACCGCACCACCCTGCAGAACTTCGCCGCCCTCGGCGTCGACGTGCAGATCACCGAGCTCGACATCGAGGGCTCCGGCACCACCCAGGCCACCACCTACGGCAACGTCGTCAAGGACTGCCTGGCCGTGTCCCGCTGCACCGGCATCACCGTGTGGGGCATCCGGGACACCGACTCCTGGCGGGCCAGCGGCACCCCGCTGCTCTTCGACGGCAACGGCAACAAGAAGCCGG
>NZ_JBSSLX010000046.1:0-33923 GCF_053890995.1 Micromonospora sp. I033
AGAGACTGCCGAGCGGGGGCGCAGCCGGCCGCGGTCACCGCGATGAGAGCAGCGGGTACGAGGATCCAGGTGCCGGTGAGGTGAGTCATAACCCTGTCCAGACCCCGGGGACCGGAAGGGTTGTCGCCCGCGAGCAAGATTTTCCGCCGCCCGTCAGAGTGCCGGCTTCCACCCCTGGGCGATGTCAGACCCGTCGATTAGAATGTATGTACTAATCGAGCTTTTGACCTGGGAGGATGCTCGTGACTGCGCCCACCTCCGCCGCCCCTGTCACCCCCTACGCCACCCTCCTCGGGTTCACCCGCTACGTGGACCGCACCGGGCCGACCAAGGCCACCTTCGTGGGCGGCCTGCGCAAGCAGCGGGCGAGCCGGCACGGCTTCAACCCGCACGGCCAGTTCGTCAAGGCGCTCAAGGCCGACGTCGCCTTCCACACCGGCGGCACCCACCTGGCCCAGGTCGCCGACCTGGTCAAGCCGCGCTGGCGCCCGCTCTACGAGGCCCTGGTGCCCGGCGCGACCACCTGGCTGCACTCGCTGGGCGAGCCGGCCGGCGTCGACCTGGCGCAGACCCGCGACGCGCTGGCCATGCTGGGCGACCTGCCCGTGAAGATCAACCCGCAGTTCGGCGTGCGCTACGCCGACGGTCGCGCCGAGGCGATCCGGCTGCACTTCGACGAGGCTCCGCCGAGCGAGGAGACCACGCTGGCCACGCTGCACCTGATGGCCCGGCACATGGACGCGGTCCTGCCGCACGCCGAGCCGGTGCTGGTCGACGTCCGGCGCGGCGAGTCCCACCGGATGCCGGCCGACGTCAAGCCGGAGCAGGTCGAGCAGTGGCTGGCCGGCGAGGCCGCCGCGTTCCGCGCCATCTGGTCCACCGCCGCCTGACCCGACCAGCCCCCACGAGCGGCCGCCCCTCCCCGGGCGGCCGCTCGTCCGCGTCCCCCCTGGTCAGCGGCCGCCCGGAACCGTCTCGTCGTCGAGCAGGCCGGCACGCCCGGCCAGGGCGGCGGCCTCCACCCGGGTGGTCACGCGCAGCTTGCGCAGCAGCGCGGCGGTCATCCGTTTCACCGTGCGCTCCGAGGTGTGCAGGCGTTCGGCGATCTCCACCGTGCCCAGACCGGCGGCCACCGCCCGGAGCAGCCGGCGCTCCTCGTCGTCGAGGTTGACCCCGGGCGTCCGGGCGGGACCGAGCAGCCGCCGCAGCAGCGCCCCGGGGAGCACCGCCCAGCCGTCCAGGACGGCCAGCAACGGCGGCAGCAGTTCCTCGGGCTCGCTGCTCTTCGGCAGGTAGCCCTCGGCCCCGCAGCGCAGCGCCTCCACGGCCGGCGCCGGGTCGGTCGAGCCGGACATGGCCAGGACCCGGACCCGGGGGCAGGTCCGCCGGATGGCCGCGATCGCCCGCGCGCCCCCGGGGGGTGGCATGTGCAGGTCCACCAGGGCCAGGTCGGGTACGCAGCGGCTGACCAGCGCGGCGGCCCCGGCGGCGTCGCAGGTGGAGCCGACCACCTCGGCCCGCCCGTCGGTGGTGCTGGCCAGCAGCAGTTCCAGCCCTCGGACGAACAGCGGGTGGTCGTCCACCACGGCCAGCCGGACCGTCCCCTTGGTCATCCCGTTTCCCCCTCTTTCGGGAAGATACAGGGCATATGTGAGCCGATGTCGGGAAGCTCGGTTCATGAAAGTGCCTCAGCGTGTCTCCCCACGGGTGCCGGCACCGCCCCGGCACGAGCCGCCCCAGCGGGACGAGCGGCTGCTGGTCCGGGTGCTCTGTCACGAGCTGCGGACGCCCGTCCAGGCGCTGGCCGCGCTGACCCGGGCCCTCACCGAGGACCGGCGGCCGTTGACCGCGCCGGAGCGCCGGGCGATCGCCGAACTGGCCCACGAGCACGCCGTACACCTGCGGGCGCTGCTGGACGACCTCGGCGACCCGCGGCGCTCCCCCGGTCCGGGCCAGGAGCGGCTGGTCCCCCTGGCCCGGGTGGTCCGCGTGGTGGCCGCCGGCGCGCCCGGCGGCCGACCGCTGCGGACCCGGGTGAGCGGCACGGCCGCCGCCCTGGCGGTGCCCGAGCGCCCGCTGCGGCAGATCCTCACCAACCTCGTCGACAACGCGCTGCGGCACGGTCCGGCGGGCGGCGCCGTGCTGATCCGGGCCACCGCGAGTCCCGGCGCGCTGACGGTCTCGGTGGTGGACCGGGGCGCGCCCGACGCCACGCTGCGCGCCGCGCTCGCCCACCCGGCGCCGTCGTCCGCCGGGTCCGGCCTCGGCCTGTGGATCGTCCGCCGGCTCGTCGACTCCTACCGGGGGACGCTGCGGGTCCGCCGGCCGCGCTCCGGCGGTCTGGCCGTCGACGTCCGACTGCCCGTGCCGGTGCGGGTCGGCCCGGCGGGGCCGGGGAACGGCCCCGGCGTGCCGCCGGATCGGGAACCGCGGTGAGGAGGCACCGCGACTTTGAGGAGATGTGATGTTCACGCACATGAAGGACCTGCAGTTCGAGGCGAAGCCGGACGGACCGGACGCCGCGTTCGCCCGCCGCCTGCAGGAGATCCTGGGCGGCAAGTGGGGCGAGATGACCGTGGCGAACCAGTACCTCTACCAGGGCTGGAACTGTCGGCTGCCCGGCAAGTACAAGGACCTGCTGCTCGACGTCGGCACCGAGGAGATGGGCCACGTCGAGATGATCGCCACGATGATCACCCGGCTGCTGGAGAACGCACCGCTGTCGCTCGCCGAGGCCGCCGAGGACAACCCGATGGTCGGCGCGATCTACGGCGGGTCGAACCCGGCGCACTTCATCCACGGCGGCGGCGGCGCGCTGCCCACCGACAGCAACGGCGTGCCGTGGAACGGCAACTTCATCACCGCCAGCGGCAACCTGATGGCCGACTTCCAGCTCAACGTCACCGCCGAGGCCCAGGGCCGGCTCCAGGTGTCCCGCCTGTTCAACATGACCGACGACCCCGGGGTCAAGCAGATGCTCCGCTTCCTGCTGGCCCGGGACACCATGCACCAGAACATGTGGATGGCGGCCATCGAGCAGCTCAAGGAGGACGGCCTGGAGGAGATGCCGGTGCCGGACGCCTTCCCGGACTCGAAGGAGTTCACCGAGGAGTTCAGCTACACGTACCTGGACTTCTCGCCGGGCCAGGACGCCGCCGAGGGCCGGTGGGCCTCCGGCCCCAGCCCGGACGGCAAGGGCGAGTTCCGCTACGACCACAGCCCGCGGGCGCACGCCCCGGAGCCGGTGCTGCCCCCGGGCGACCCGCGCCTGTACGGAACCAACCCCGGCATGGCCGGCAAGGTCGCCACCAAGGTCAAGAGCAAGCTCACCTGACGCCGCCGGCGCCGGGCCGGCCGCACCACGGCCCGGCGCCGCGGCTCCACTCCCGGGAGTCGCCATGTCCACCGCCAACCGCACCCGGGTGGCCGTATTCGCCCTGCTCACAGCCGGCGCCGCGAGCGTCGGGCTGGCCCTGCCCGCGGTCCTCGCGCTGGCCGCCCTCACGGCGCTCGTCCCGGTCGCCGACGCGCTGGACCGGGACCCGGCGCCGCAGCCGGCACCCGAGCGCGAACCCGCCTGATCCGTCCGCCCCGCCAAGGAGCACACCGTGGTCACGAACGACATCACCATCGCGTCACCGCTGCGGACCGCCCGCGCCCGGGGCAGGGTACGCGGGCGCCTCATCCTGCTCGGGCCGGCCTTCGTGGCCGCGGTCGCCTACGTCGACCCGGGCAACTTCGCCACCAACTCCACCGCCGGGGCCCGCTACGGCTACCTGCTCGTCTGGGTCGTGGTGGCGGCGAACCTGGCCGCCATGCTGGTGCAGACGCTCACCGCCAAGCTCGGCCTGGCGACCGGGCGCAGCCTGCCCGAACTGTGCCGCGAGCACCTGCCCCGGCCGGTCAACCGGGTCATGTGGGTCCAGGCCGAACTGGTGGCCATGGCCACCGACCTGGCCGAGGTCATCGGTGGCGCGGTCGCCCTCCACCTGCTCTTCGGCGTCCCGCTGCTGCCCGGCGGCCTCATCATCGGCGCGGCCGCGTTCGCCGTCCTGGCGCTGCGCCAGCGCGGCTTCCGGGCCTTCGAGATCGCCATCGCGGTCCTGCTCGGGGTGATCGTCCTGGCCTTCGCGGTGAACCTGCTCACCGCGCAGCCCGACGTGTCCGCCGCGGCCGGCGGGCTGCTGCCCCGCGCGCAGAACACCGACAGCATGCTGCTGGCCGCCGGCATCCTCGGCGCGACCGTCATGCCGCACGTCATCTACGTGCACTCGGCGCTGACGCCGAACCGCATCCCGGCGGCCGACGAGGCCGAGCGGCGGATCGTGGCGAAGGGCCTGCGCACCGACGTGCTGCTCGCCCTCAGCACCGCCGGCGCGGTCAACCTCGCCATGCTCCTCGTCGCGGCGGCCACCTTCCACGGCAGCACGATCCCCGGCACCGACACCCTGGAGGGCGTCCACGCCGGCCTGGCCGGCTCCCTGGGCGCGGTGGCGGCGCTCGGCTTCGCCGTCGCCCTGCTCTTCTCCGGGCTGGCGTCGACCAGCGTCGGCACCTACGCCGGCGAGGTCATCATGCAGGGCTTCCTGCGCCGCCGGATCCCCCTCGCCGTGCGCCGGCTGGTCACCCTGCTGCCCGCGCTGCTGGTGCTGGCCGTCGGCGTGGACCCGACCCGGGCCCTGGTGCTGTCACAGGTGGTGCTGAGCTTCGGCATCCCGTTCGCCCTCATCCCGGTGGTGGCCTTCACCCGCCGTCGGGACCTGATGGGCGGCCTGGTCAACCGCCCGGCCACCACCGCCGCGGCCGTGGTGATCACCGCCCTCGTGGTGGCGCTCAACCTCTTCCTGCTCCGGCAACTCGTCGCCTGACGGCGTGCACCGCGCCCGGCGCCGTCACCGGTGCCGGGCGCGGTGCAGCAGGTACGCGGTGACCAGGCCACCGGCCAGCACGGCCGCCGCCCCCGCCGTCTGCCCGGTCTCCAGCGCCACCCGGAAGGCGTCCCGGACCAGCGCGCGCTCGTCGTCCGAGCCGGCGGCGGCCAGCGCGGCCGGGAACGAGCCGGCCCCGGCCAGCGCGGCCGGCAGCAGGGCGGCGAACCGCGCGTTGAGCACCGCGCCCAGCACGGCCACGCCCAGGCTGCCGCCGACCTCGGTCATGGTGCCGTCGACACCCGCCCCGGCGCCGGCCCGCTCCGGCGGCAGCGCGCTCACCACCGCCTCGACGATCGCCGGGTTGGCCAGCGCGCAGCCGGCGCCCATCAGCAGCAGGCCGGTGAGCAGCGCCGGATAGCCGTCGCCGGGGGTGTACGTGACGGCCAGCAGTCCGACGGCGAGCAGCGCCATCCCGACGGCGACCGCCGCCGGCCGCCCCATCCGGCCGATCAGCGCGGCGGCCACGCCGGTCAGGTTGAGCAGCACGATGGAGAGCGCGAACGGTGCCATCCGCAGCCCGGCCTCCCAGGCCGGATAGCCCCGGACGAACTGCAACTGCTGGGTGAGCAGGAACAGCGCGCCGGTCGCGCCGAAGGTGATCAGCACGACCCCGGAGACCGCGCCCGTGAACCGGGGGTTGCGGAACAGCCCCATGTCCAGCATCGGGTCGGCGGCCCGGTGCTCCCAGGCGACGAAGAGGCCGAGCAGCACGGCGCCGGCGGCGGCCGCGCCGAGCACCGCCGGGGCGGCCCAGCCCTCCTCCGGCCCGGCGGTGATGGCCCACACCACGCCGGTGAGCCCGGCCGTGGAGAGCAGCACGCCGAGCACGTCGAGGCGACCGGTGGCCGCCTTGCGGGACTCCGGCACCAGCAGCCGGACGGCCACCAGGCAGACCAGCACCACCGGCACGTTCACCAGGAAGATGGCCTGCCAGGGCAGGTGGGCGAGGATCGTCCCGCCGACCGGCGGCCCGACGGCGAAGCCCAGCGCGCTGGTCGCCGCCCACACCCCGATGGCCCGCTGCCGCGCCGGCCCCTCGAAGACCTGGACGGCCACCGCGAGGGTGGCGGTGACCAGCAGCGCGCCGCCGACGCCCATTCCGGCCCGGGCCGCGATGAGCTGGCCGGTGGTGGTGGCCAGCCCGGCGGCCAGCGAGCCGGCCCCGAACAGCACCAGACCGACCAGCAGCATCCGCCGCCGGCCGTACCGGTCGGCCGCGCTGCCGGCGCTGATCAGCAGGCCGGACAGGACCAGGGCGTACGCGTTGATGATCCACTGGATGTCGCTGGTGCTGGCGCCCAGCTCGGTGGTGAGCACCGGCACCGCCACGGTGAGCACGGTGTTGTCCAGCACCACGGTGACCTGGGCCAGGCAGAGCACGGCCAGGATCCACCAGCGGTGCCGCAGGACCGCCGGCCCGGCCGGGGCGACCGGCGCGGCGAGGGCGCTCACGGCCGCGGAGCGTACGGGGCGAGCGGGTTGGCCAGCGTCCCGACGAACTGGAGCGCCGCCGACGGGTCCGCCAGGTCGACCATCTGCTGGTTGTTGCGCAGTTGCAGCCGGTTCAGGCAGGAGAGCGCGAACTCCGGGGCGAACAGGTCGTGCCGCTCGGCCAGGTGCGGCACCGACGCCGTGTAGGCGCTGACGCACTCGGCCACGGTGCGCCAGAAGGTCTCCTCGTCGAGGATCCCCTCGGTGGCCAGGATCGCGTTGAGGTGGCGCAGGAACGAGTCGAACACGTCGGTGAAGACGCAGAGCACCTTCTCGTCCTCGGGCACGGCGGCGCGGATCCGGTGGACCGCCTCGGGCAGGTCGGCCTCCGGGTCCATCACCACGATCTCCTCGGCGATGTCCTTGAAGACGACCCGCTCGACCACGCCGTCGCGGAGCACGAGGATGACGTTCTCGCCGTGCGGCATGAACGCCAGGTCGTAGGCGTGGAGCGCGTGCAGCACCGGGACGAGGTAGGCGTCCAGGTAGCGGCGCAGCCACTCCGCCGGGGCCAGCCCGGACCCGGCGATCAGCGCACCGGTGAACGAGCGCCCGGCCCGGTCGACGTGCAGCAGCGACGCCATGGTGGCCAGCCGCCGGCCCGGCTCCAGCCCGGGCACCGGGCTCTCCCGCCAGAGCGCGGCGAGCATCTTGCGGTACGGCGAGTACCGGTCGGTCGCCGCCTCGAACTGCCGGTGCCGGTAGCCGATCGCGGCCCGCTCCCGGATGATCGACAGCCCGCTACGCCGGAACACCGGGTCGGCGGCGATCAGGCCGGCCAGCCAGTCGTTGATGGCCGGGGTGTGCTCCATGTACGCGGCGGACAGCCCCCGCATGAAGCCCATGTTGAGCACCGAGAGCGCGGTCTTCACGTAGTGCCGGCTCGGGTCGGTGACGTTGAAGAAGGTGCGTACCGACTGCTGGGCCAGGTGCTCGTCCGGCCCCTCGCCGAGCGGCACGAGGTGCCGCCGGGCGACCTCACCGGCGAAGGTGACGGCCAGCTTGTTCCACCACTGCCAGGGGTGCACGGGCAGCAGCAGGTAGTCGGCCGGGTCGAGGCCGAGCCCGGTGAGGGTGCGCTCGAAGCCCGCCAGGGTCTCCTCGCCGAGTTCGGCCCGGACGTGCGTGTCGTAGTCCAGGTCGGCGGCGCAGGTGAAGGTGGTGTGGTCCCGGTGCGCGGCGAGCCAGAGCAGCCGGACCGGCCGGCCGGCCTCCGGGGCGTACCGGTGGTGGTCGTGCACGCCGAAGCCGATCCGGCCGCTGTTGGCCACGAAGCACGGGTGGCCCTCGGTCATCGCCGTCTCGATCTGCTGGAAGTCCGCCTTGACCAGCTCGGCGGCGTCCAGCTCGGGCCGGGCCAGCTTGTAGGCGAGCGCGGCCAGGGTGGAGGTGATCTCCTCCAGGTAGACGGGCAGGACGGCGTCGGTGAGGCCGAGCGAACCGCGCAGCTCCAGGCAGAGGTCGACGGCGTCCAGTGGGGCTTCCCGCCCGTCGACGTGCCGGGTCAGGCCGGCGGGGTCGATCCACCAGTGGTGCAGGCTCAGCTGCCGGGCCGCGAAGCGGTACTCGGCGGTGCCGTCGTCGCTGCGTACCCGGTAGTGGCCGGCGCCCTGCGGCTCGGGGGTGATCAGCCGTTCGTGGGCGAACTCGGCCAGGGCCTTGCGGACCAGCTGGCGGTTGGCGGCGGCCCACAGCTCGGGGGTGAGGTGGTCGACGGCGGCGGAGGGGGTGGTCACGCGGGTACCTCTCAACGGGTGGCGGCCAGGAACTGCTCGCGGGTGCAGACGCTGAGCAGGGCGGTCTTCTCGGGCTTGGTGATCGGGCCGACGACGCGGAAGCCGACGGCCGCGTTCAGCGCGTGCACGGCGGTGTTGCGCACGTCGGGCTCGACCACCACCCGGCGGGTGGCCGGGTCGGCGAAGAGCCAGTCCAGCACCGTGGTGATCACGGCGAGGGTGAAGCCGTGGACCGGCGTCTCGGCGGGCGCGCAGAGGAAGTGCATCCCGACGTCGCCCTCGGCCGGGTCGTAGAGGCCGACCAGCTCGACGCGGGCCGGGTCGTAGCGCTCGGCGAGGAACGCCGGCCGGCCCTGCCAGCACCCGAGGTACGCGTCGTGGTGCGGGTGCGCCGCGATCCGCCGGTACTCCTCGGCCACCCGCTCGACGTCGGCGTCCTGCATCATCCAGAACACCGCCTTGGGGTGGGTGACCCAGCCGTGCAGCAGCGGGGCGTCGGCGTCCGGGTCGAGCGGGCGGAGGCTGAACTCGCCGAGGCGCGGGTCGTGCCGGTGGTGCGTGGGTGCGGTCATGAGGCCACCCCGGCGGGAGCGCCGAACTCCTGGAAGGTGATGCTCTTCTCGATCGGGTAGTGCTCGCGGCCGGTGAGCTCGCGAATGATCCAGGAGTTGCGGTAGGCGCCCATGCCCAGGTCGGGCGAGGTGACGCTGTGCGTGTGGGTGCCGGCGTTCTGGAGGAAGACGCCCCGTCCGGTGTGGTCGATGCTGTAGTTGCGGGCCACGTCGAAGCGGCCCTGGCCGTCGAAGCGGAGCCGGTCGCGGACCGGGTCGAGGAAGGCGGGCACCCGGTAGCGGTAGCCGGTGGCCAGCACCAGCCCCTCGGTCTCCAGGGTGAAGTCGCGGCCCTGCTCGACGTGGTGCAGCCCGAGCGTGTACGTCCCGCCCGCCGGGTCGTACGCGGCGTCGGTCAGCTCGGTGTTGGTGAGCAGCCGGGTGGGCACCTGGCCGCCGACGCTCTTCACGTAGAGCAGGTCGAAGATCGCGTTGATCAGCTCCGCGTCGATCCCCTTGAACAGCCCCTTCTGCTCCGCTTCGAGCCGGTAGCGGGTCGGCTCGGGCAGGGCGTGGAAGTAGTCCACGTAGTCCGGGGAGGTCATCTCCAGCGTGAGCTTGGTGTATTCGAGCGGGAAGAAGCGCGGCGAGCGGGTCACCCAGTTCAGCTGGTAGCCGTGGGTGTCGATGTCGGCGAGCAGGTCGTGGTAGATCTCGGCGGCGCTCTGTCCGCTGCCGATCACGGTGATGCTCCGCTTCGCGCGCAGCGCTGCCCGGTGCTCCCGGTACCGCGAGTTGTGGATCACGTCGCCGCCCAGCCCGGCGCAGGCCGGCGGCACGTGCGGCGGGGTGCCGGTGCCGAGCACCAGCCGGCGGGCCCGGTGGGTGACCTGCCGCCCGTCCACCCGGGCGTGCACCACGTACCGGTCGTCGGTCGGGTCGTACTCGATCGCGGTGACCTCGTGTCCGAACCGGACGGTGGGCAGCTTGGCGGCCGCCCACCGGCAGTACGCGTCGAACTCGCTGCGCAGCGGGAAGAAGTTCTCCCGGATGTAGAACGGGTAGAGCCGCCCGGTCTCCTTGAGATAGCTGAGGAACGAGTACGGCGAGGTCGGGTCGGCGAGCGTCACCAGGTCGGCGAGGAACGGGGTCTGCAGGTGGGCGCTCTCCAGCAGCATGCCGGGATGCCAGTCGACGTCGGTGCGGGCCTCCAGGAAGAGGCCGTCGAGGTCGTCGATCGGGGCGGTCAGGCAGGCCAGGCCGAGGTTGTACGGGCCCAGCCCGACGGCGATGAAGTCGTGGGTCGACATGGGTTTCTCCAGGACGGACGGCCGGTCAGCCGACCGGGCAGGACAGCTCGTCGGCGGTGCGGGTGCGGGCGTACCAGCCGGCGTGTTCGGCGATCAGGTCGAGGACGGCGGCGACGTCGTCCCCGGTGGTCTCCGGGTTGAGCAGGGTGAACTTCAGGTAGTGGGCGCCGTCGACCCGGGTGCCCGCCACGAGCGCGGCGCCGGACGCGGCGAGCGCCTCGCGCGCGTACAGGTTGGCGTCGTCCACCAGATCGGCGGCCAGGCCGGCGGGGCGCCAGCGGAACACCAGGGTGCTCAGCGTCGGCCGGGTGACCACCTCGAAGCGGGGGTCGGCGTCGAGCAGGTGCCAGGCCTCGCCGGCCCGGTCGACCACCTCGTCGAAGAGCGCGCCGACGGCGTCCGCCCCCATGATCCGCAGGGTGAGCCAGAGCTTGAGCGCGTCGAAGCGGCGGGTGGTCTGGAGGCTCTTGTCGACCTGGTTGGGGATGCGCTGCTCGACGGCGCGCGCCGGGTTGAGGTAGTCGGCGTGCCAGGTGGCGTGCCGCAGCGTCCGGCCGTCGCGGACCAGCACGGCGCTGGAGCTGACCGGCTGGAAGAAGGACTTGTGGAAGTCGACGGTCACCGAGTCGGCCCGCTCGATCCCGTCGAGCAGGTGCCGGCGGGTGGGCGAGACCAGCAGCCCGCAGCCGTACGCGGCGTCGACGTGCAGCCACACGCCGGCCGCCGCGCAGATGTCGGCGACCTGCGGCAGCGGGTCGATGCTGCCGAAGTCGGTGGTGCCGGCGGTGGCGACCACGGCCATCACCAGCAGCCCGTCCGCCCGGCAGCGGGCGATCTCCCGGGCGAGCGCGTCGGGACGCATCCGCCGCTGCGCGTCGGTGTCGACGGTGCGGACCGCGTCGGGGCCGAGGCCGAGCAGCCGGGCCGCCTTCTGCACGCTGAAGTGGCCGGCGGCGGAGGTGAGCACCCGCAGCCGGGACAGCGCCTCGGGTCCGGGCCGCAGGCCGGCGCGGGACCGGGCCTCCTCCCGGGCCAGCAGCAGCGCCTGGAGGTTGGAGTGGGTGCCGCCGCTGGTGAACACGCCGTCGGCGGCGGGACCGAGCCCGATCCGCTCGGCGGTCCAGTCGACCAGCCGGCGCTCGATCAGCGTGCCGCCGGCGCTCTGGTCCCAGGTGTCCAGCGAGGAGTTGACGGCGCTGAGCACGGCCTCGCCGAGCAGCGCGGGGATCACCACCGGGCAGTTCAGGTGGGCCAGGTAGCGGGGGTGGTGGAAGTACACGGCGTCGCGCAGGTAGACGTCGTGCAGTTCGTCGAGGGCCGCGCCGGCGTCACCGAGCGGGCGGTCGAGGTCGACCGCCGCCACGCGCGGGGCGAGATCGTCCGGGCCGACCCCGGTGAACGGCCGGTCGGCCGTGGCCACCCGGCGGGCCACCCGCTCGACCCCCTCGGCCAGCACGCTGCGGTAGCGGTCCAGCGAGCGGGGGGTGAACAGGTGGTCCCGGGGGGCGGCCGGGCCGGCGCCGGCCGAGGGGGCCGGAACGGTTGCTCCGGGCAGGCTCATGGGCAGTCCTCAGTGGTCGGAAGCGGACACGACGGCAACGGTGCGGACGGCACGGGCGGTCCGGAGTTGATCGCGAGTTAGGTTACCCTAACCTAACTTGCCGGGGTCAAGAGGTCGGGCGACGCCACGCCGCGATCGGTCCCGTCGGCGGCCGCCGGCCGCGCTGCCGCGGGGAAACGTCGCTGGTGGACCACGCCGGCCAGCACGGCGAGACCGACCAGCACGACGCAGCCGAGGGCGACCGCCGGGTACCCCAGGTATTCGGCCGCGGCCAGCCCTGCCGAGGCCGCCACGAAGGAGCAGATCAGCCCGAACGAGGACAGCACCGTGAAGTCGGCGCCGCCGGTCTCGGGCCGGGAGTAGTCCATGTTGACCGTGTAGAGCACCACGTTGGCGACCGTGTAGGCGGCGAGGAAGAGGCAGAGCGCGACCACGGTCCCGGCCAGCGGCGCGCGGCCGGTGAGCAGCGGCAGCAGGAGCAGCGTGGACACCGCGAGCGCGGCGCCGGCCACCACCAGTACCCGGCCGCGGCCGTACCGGCCGATGCCGAGCCCGGCCAGGAGGCCGGCCGCGATCGCCGGCACGCTGGTCACCACGCCGGTGACCACCCCGATCCGCCCCAGCGACCAGCCGGCGTCCACCAGCGCCGGGCTGACGAGCGCGTACGCCGCCCCGGCCCCGACGTAGAGCAGCGGCACCACGCCGAAGGTCCACCACCGGCAGCCGGGCTGGGCGAACACGGACAGCAGCGCCCGGTACGCCTGCGCGGTGGAGGGCACCCGGTCGGTGCGGGGCGGCTCGCGGAACCGCCACACCACCAGCAGGCCGACCGCGGTCAGCGCGGCCAGCAGCAGGATCGCCGGCCGCCAGCCGTACCGGTCGTAGACCACCACGCAGGCACCGCCGCCGAGCAGGTTCCCCAGGTAGCTCGCGGCGACCTGGATGCCGTTGCCGGCGCCGCGGGCCCGGGCCGGGAGCAGCCGCACGGCCACGGCGTCCACCGCGATGTCCTGGGTGGCGGAGAGCAGCACGTACGCCAGGCAGACCGCGACCACCGGGCCGAGCCGGTCGGCCGGGCGGTCGAAGGGCAGCAGCGCGGCCAGCGCCAGCACCAGCCCGGTCTGGAGCACCAGCAGCCAGGAGCGGTAGTGGCCCCGGTGGCGCGAGCCGTACCGGTCGAGGAGCGGGGCCCAGAGGAACTTGACCGGCCACACCAGACCGACGATCTGGAGCAGCGCCAGGGTCTCCAGCGAGGTGCCGCCGTCGCGCAGGATCGCGGTCAGCCCGACGGTGATGAAGCCCACCCCGAGGTACTGGGTGACGTAGAGCGTGGTCAGCGTGCCGAGGCGGCCGGTCACCGGACGCTCCAGTAGCCGAGCGAGGTCACCTGGTGCTTCCCCACACCGAGCGTGCGGCGCAGGTGGCGGGTGATGTCCCGGGTGCTGGCCGCTTCGGCGGCCACCCAGTAGTGCGCGTCGTCGCTGGCCGGCAGCGCGTCCCGGACGATCTTCACGAGACCCTCGCCGTCCGCGCCGCGCGGGATCCAGGTGACCTCGTGGTGGTCCCGGGCGCGCGGCGTCAGCGCCCGCTCGCCGTCGTGGGCGTACTCCAACCAGACCGTGGCCGGCACGTCGGCCGCGGCGTCGAGCAGGCTGTTCACCGCCGGCAGCGAGGCGGCGTCGCCGACCAGGTAGAGGTGCCGCGGGGCGGGCTCGGGCAGGGCGAAGGCGCTGCCCTGCACGGTGGCCTCGATGGTGTCGCCGGCGGCCGCGGTCTCGGCCCAGCGGGCGGCGCACCCGTCGTGCAGGGCGAACTCCAGGTGGAACCGTCCGGTGGCCGGGTCCGGGTCGACCAGGGTGTACGCCCGCTGGTGCGGCTTGCCGTCGTTGTCGAACCAGAGCCGGATCCACATGGTGGGGTGCACCCCGCAGGCCTCCAGCAGGCCGCCGCCGTCCATCAGCAACCGCCGGTACCGGTCGCCGACCGGTTCGGTGCCGAGCACGGTGAGCCGGAAGTTCCGCCCACCCATGGCCCGCAGCACCAGGGCTTCCCAGTTCCGCTTCACGTGACCCCTCCAGTAAGGTCTGGCTTAGTTAGGGGAGGGTAACCTAAGTTGATGTTCATGATGTGGCCGGCCGGTGACGTGTCCGCGACGGCCGGCCGGTGACCGGCATCCGTCGCGACGCCTGGGGCGTACCGCAGTTGTGGGGCGACACCGTCGAGGAGCTGGCCCGGCTCCAGGGCCGGGCCGCCGCGCTGGACCGGGCCTGGCAGATCGAGGTGGAACGCTGGCGCGCCGAGGGCCGGCTCGCCGAACACCTGGGCCCCGCCGAACTGGGCTGGGACCGGTTCGCCCGGCGGGCCCGCCTGGCCGACACCGCCGCCCGCTGCTTCCGCCGGCTCTCCCCCGCCACCCGCCGCTGGGTCACCGCGTACGTGGACGGGGTGAACGACGGGCTCGCCGAGGGCGCGGCCGGCGCGCCCGAGTTCGCGGCGAGCGGCCGCACCCCCGGCCGGTGGCGGCCGTGGTCCCCGCTCGGCGTCTTCCTGGTCCAGCACATCCTCTTCGGCACCTTCCCCAACAAGCTCTGGCGGGCCCACGTCGAGGCCACCCTCGGCCCGGCGGCGACCGGCCTGTTCGCCGTCGAGGGACCGGGCGGCTCGGGCAGCAACGCCTGGGTGGTGCCCGGCGACCCGGCCGCCGGCCGGGGCCCGGTGCTGGCCGGCGACCCGCACCGGGTGCTGGAGCTGCCCGGCATCTACCAGCAGGTCCGACTGGCCTGCCCCGAGTTCGACGTGCTCGGGTTCGCCTTCCCCGGTGTGCCGGGGCTGCCGCACTTCGGCCACGCCGGCGAGGTGGCCTGGGCGGTCACCAACGCGATGGCCGACTACCAGGACGTCTACCGCGAGCAGCTGCGCCGCGAGGGGGGCCGGGTGCTGGTCCGCGACGCCGACGGCTGGCTGCCGGCCCGCCACCACGTCGAGCGGATCCGGGTCCGCGGCGCCGCCCCGGAGCCGGTCGAGGTGATCGAGACCCCGCGCGGCCCGGTGATCGACCACGACCGGCACACCGGCGAGGCGCTCAGCCTGCGGGTCCCGGCCCGGGTCGAGGCGGACCTCGGCTTCGACGCGCTGCTGCCGCTGCTGCGGGCGCGGACCGTGGACGACGTCACCGAGGCGCTGCGCGGCTGGGTCGAGCCGGTCAACAGCGTGCTGGTGGCGGACCGGCACGGCGGGGTGCGGCAGCTCGTCGCCGGGCTGGTGCCGCTGCGCGACGACCGCTGCCGGTGGGTGCCGGTGCCCGGCTGGGAGCCGCGCTACCGGTGGTCCGGCCGGTACGCCGAGGCCAAGCCGGTCGAGGTGGCCGGGGCGGCGGTCTGCGCCAACGACCGCCGCGACGACGTGGCCGACCTCGGGGTGGACTTCGCGCCCCCGCACCGCGCCGCGCGGATCCGGGACCTGCTCGCCGCCGACGTCCCGTCCGACGCCGTGCACGTCGACACCCGGCTGGCGGTCGAGCCGCTGCGGGCGGTGCTCGACCGGCTCGACCCGACGGCGCTCGACCCGGCCACCCGGACGCTGCGCCGGCGGCTGCGCGCCTGGAACGGCCGGATGGCCGCCGACAGCACCGACGCCGGCGCCTGGGCGGCCTGGCGGAACGCGCTGGTCCGCCGGCTGCACGACCATCCCCGGCTGCGCCCGCTGCGCACCCCGGCCCGGTACGACGGCCTCTTCGCGCCGTGGACCGACCCCCTGGCGCGGCTCGGGCACGCCCTCGACGGCCTGGTCAGCGGCGCGGACCGGCTCGGGGTGGACGTCGTCGCGGTCGCCGCGGCGGCGCTCTCCGAGGTGGCGGCGGCGGGTCCGGCCCCGGCGTGGGGCGCCCGGCACCGGCTGCACCCGGTGCACCTCGGCGTGGCGCCCGAGGTCGACGCCGCGGTGGCGGCGATGCGCGACCGGGTGGCCCTCGGCGGCGACACCGACTGCGTGCTCGCCACCTCCAGCGTCCCCGGCGTCTCCGACGCCTGCTGGCGCGGCCCGGTGGCCCGCTACGTCTGGGACCTCACCGACCGTTCGCGCAGCCGCTGGGTGGTGCCGTTCGGCGCCTCCGGCCGGCCGGGCGATCCGCACTTCGACGACCAACTGCCGCGCTGGGCGGCCGGCGAGCTGATCCCGGTGCCCGACACCGGACCCATCCGAGAGGGAGACCCGTCATGACGTACCAGGAGAAGCTGCCCGACCTCGGCGAGCTGCGGCTCGTCCCGGTCGACCCGGCGGCGGACGCGGCGCTGCTGCACGGCTGGGTGACCCAGCCGTGGGCCCGGTTCTGGGGCATGGGCGACCACACCGAGGCGGACGTGCGGGAGGTCTACGAGTTCCTCGACGGCCTGGCCACGCACCACGCCTACCTGATCACCCTGGACGGGACGCCGGTCGGCCTGTTCCAGACCTACCGGCCCGAGGCCGACCCGGTCGGCGAGCGCTACCCGGTCCGGCCCGGCGACGTCGGGATGCACCTGCTGCTCGCGCCGGGCCGGCAACTGCCGGGCCTCACCTCGGCGGTCGGGCCCGCCCTGGCCCGGTTCCTCTTCACCGACCCCACCCGGCAGCGCATCGTCGTCGAGCCGGACGTGCGCAACGAGCGCGCGCTGCGCCGGCTGGAGCGGGAGGGCTTCACCTTCGACGCCGAGATCGACATGCCGGACAAGCGGGCCCAGCTCGCCTTCCTCACCCGCGACCGGTTCGAGGCCGACCACCCGGTCCCGGCCTGACGACGACAGCGCCCGCCCGGCACGGGGCCGGGCGGGCGCGGACGACTGCGGTGGCTCAGGCGGCCAGGTACTTCTCCAGGTCGTCGAGGATCTTGTTGGCGGCGCCGACGCCGATGCCGGTCATCCAGACCTCGTCGGAGACCACGTGCGCCTTGCCCGCCTTCACCGCGGACAGGCCCTTCCAGAGGCTGCCGGCGGTGACCTTCGCCTGCTCGGCGGCGGCCTTCTCGCCGTACGCGGTCACGAAGACCACGTCGCCGTCGACCTCGTTGACCCGCTCGGGGCTGACCAGGTCGAAGCGCTTGTCCTCCTTGCCCTCCAGCAGCTGCCGCTGGGGCCGGCCCAGGCCGGTGTCACCGATCACGATGCCGGAGAACGAGTCCGGGCCGTAGACCCGGATGTTGCCCGGGATGAAGCGCACGATGGAGACCTTCCGCGACGACGCGTCGCCGAGCTTCGCGCCGAAGTCCTTCGCCCGCTTCTCGTACGTGGCCAGCAGATCCTTGGCCTGCTGCTCCTTGCCGAGGGCCTTGCCGTCGAGGAGGAAGTTCTCCTTCCAGGTGATGCCCACCTTCTCGGTGAAGACGGTCGGGGCGATCGCGGACAGCTCGTCGTAGAACTTCTCCTGGCGGAACTTGCTGCCGAGGATCAGGTCCGGCTTGAGCGCGTTGATCGCCTCCAGGTCGGGCTCGGTGAGCACCCCGACCTCCTTGATGCCGGCGAGCTTGTCGGCGCCGAAGTAGGTGGGCCAGCTCTTCGCCTCGCCGGCGGTGGCCGCGCCGACCGGGGTGACGCCCAGCGAGAGCGCGGTGTCGATCTTGTCGGTGTCGAGCACCACCACGCGCTTCGGCTCGGCGGGCACCTTGCTGGTGCCCATCGCGTGGGTGATTTCCCGGGTCTCCCCGGCGCTGGTGCCGGCGACGGGATCGCTCTCCCCGCAGGCGGTGAGGCCCACGCCCAGGGCGAGGGCCGCGGTGAGAGCGGCGGCGAGACGACGCATGAAAGGGTCCTTTCCTTGTGACAGGTACGGGTCGGCGCGCGGTCAGGCGTCGCCGACGGAGGCGCCGGCCGGGGCCGGCGTGACGGCCGGAACGGCCGAGGTGTGGGTGAGGGCGGGCACCACGAGCGGGGCGCCGGTGACCGGGCAGGGCACGACCACGCAGTCGAGCCCGAAGACGTCGCGGACCAGGTCGGCGGTGAGGATCTCGCGCGGCGGGCCGGCGGCGACCACCGCGCCGGCGCGCATGGCGACCAGGTGATCGGCGTAGCGGGCGGCCTGGTTGAGGTCGTGCAGCACGGCGACCACGGTCCGGCCGCGCTCGGCGCGCAGCCGGTGCAGCAGGTCCAGCACCTCCACCTGGTGGGCCAGGTCGAGGAAGGTGGTCGGCTCGTCCAGCAGCAGCGCCTCGGTGTCCTGGGCCAGGGTCATGGCGATCCAGACCCGCTGCCGCTGCCCGCCGGAGAGGGTGTCCACCGGCCGGTCGGCGAGCTCGGTCACGTCGGCCATCGCCATGGCCGCCTCGACGGCCCGGCCGTCCTCCGCGGACCACTGCCGCCACCAGCGCTGATAGGGCTGGCGGCCCCGGCCGACCAGGTCGGCCACCGTGATCCCCTCGGGCACCAGCGGGCTCTGCGGCAGCACGCCGAGCCGCCGGGCCACCTCGCGGGTGGGCAGGTCGCGGATCGCCGTGCCGTCCAGCAGCACCGCGCCCCGGCGGGGGGTGAGCAGCCGGGCCATGGTGCGCAGCAGGGTGGACTTGCCGCAGGCGTTGGGGCCGACGATCACCGTGAACGCGTCGGCGGGCAGGTCGAGGTCCAGCCCGTCCAGCACGGTCCGGGTCTCGTAACCGACGACCAGGTCGCGGGTGGACAGCATCGCGGTCACGACCGCCTCCCTCGGGTCCGCAGCAGCAGGAAGATCAGGTAGGGGCCACCGATCGCCGCGGTGAGCACGCCGGCCGGGAGCTGGGTGGGGGCGAACAGCCGGCGGCCGGCCAGGTCGGCCAGCACCAGCAGCAGCGCCCCGAGCAGGGCGGAGCAGAGCAGCGGCGGCCGCTCCGCGCGGACCAGCCGCCGGGCGACCTGCGGGGCGACCAGCGCCACGAAGTCCACCGCGCCGACCTGGGCGGTGACGGTGGCGGCGGCCAGCACTCCGGTGGCGGCCAGGCCGACCCGGCGGGCCACCGGGCGCAGCCCGATCCCCCGGGCGGTGTCGTCGTCCAGCGCGGTGCTGCGCAGCGCCCAGCCGGCCCAGAGCAGCACGGGCAGCAGCGCCGCGAGGGTGCCGGCGATCCAGGCCGCCTCGGTCCAGCCCTTGCCGGCCAGGGTGCCGATCAGCCAGAGCTGGGCGCGCAGCCCGTCGATCGGGTCGGCGGCGAGCATGACCACCTCGGTCAGCGCCCGGAGCGCGAACGCCACCGCCACGCCGGCCAGTACGAAGCGCTGCGCGGCCAGGCCGTGCCGCGCCCCGAGGGCGAAGACCAGGACGGCCGCCGCCAGGCCGCCGACCAGCGCGGCCGGCGCCACCAGGACCGCCGCCGCGCCGCTGGTCAGGGCCACCGTGGCGGCCAGGCCGGCGCCCTGGGTGACGCCGATGACGTCGGGGCTGGCGAGCGGGTTGCGGGCCACGCTCTGGATCAGGGTGCCGGCCACGCCGAAGGCCGCTCCGGCCAGCGCCGCGAGCACCGCGCGGGGCAGCCGCAGGTCGAGCACCACGAGGTCGTACGGGGTGCCGGCGCCGGAGAGCGCGCGCAGCACGTCGGCCGGGGCCACGTACGGGGTGCCGAGCGAGAGGCTGAACACCACGGCGACGGCGAGCAGCAGGAACAGCGTGGCCGCGACCAGCACCGGCCGGCGGCGCACGGGCACGGCCAGCGACCCGACCCGCAGCAGCGACCGCCCGGGCAGCGCCGTCGTCGACGCGCTCATGCCGTCACGACCTTGGCGCGGCGGACCAGGAAGGCGAGCAGCGGGGCGCCGACCAGCGCGGTGATGATGCCGGCCGGGACCTCGCCGGGCGGGGCGACGAGCCGGCCGACCACGTCCGCGCCGAGCACCAGGGCCGGCCCGAGCAGCGCGGCGACCAGCAGGGTCCACCGGTGGTCGGCCCCGACCAGGGCCCGGGCCAGGTGCGGCACGGCCAGCCCGACGAAGGCGATCGGCCCGGCGGCGGCCACCGCGGCGCCGGTGAGCAGCACCCCGCCGACGCCGGCGGCGAGACGGACCAGGGCGATCCGGTGGCCCAGGCCGCGGGCGACGTCGTCGCCGAGGGCGAGGGCGTCCAGGCCCCGGGCGGCCAGCGCCGCGAGGAGCGTGCCGGCGAGGACGAACGGGAGCACCTGCCCGGCGACGCCGACGTCCCGGCCGGTGAGGCCGCCGACCACCCAGAACCGGTACTCCTCGAAGGTGCGGGCGTCGATGCTGAGCAGCGCGTACACGACGGCGCCGAGACCGGCGTCGAGGGCCGCGCCGACCAGCGCGAGGGTGACCGGGCTGGCGCCCTCGCGGGTGCGGTTGGCGACGGCGAAGACCAGCAGGCCGGCGAGGAGCGCCCCGGCGATGCCGAACCAGACGTACCCGGTGAGCGTGCTCACGCCGAAGACGGCGATGGCCAGCACCACCCCGAATGACGCGCCGGCGCTGACCCCGAGGATGCGCGGCTCGGCGAGCGGGTTGCGGGTGACGGCCTGGAAGAGCACCCCGGCCAGGGCCAGGGCGATCCCGACGACCAGCCCCAGGGCGGTGCGCGGCAGCCGCAGCTCGCGGACGATGGTGGTGGCCTCGCCGCTGTCCGGGGCGACCAGGGCGTGCCACACCTGGTCGACGGGGAGGTGGCGGCTGCCGAGCGCCAGGCTGGCCAGCAGCGCGACGATGAGCAGGAGCGCCGCCGCCACGGTGACCGCGAGGCGGCGGGGCACGCCACGGCGGGTGGGGGCGTCGGCCCGAGCGGGCCGGACGGCGACGGTGGTCACGGGGGGTGTTCGCCTCTCGGATTAGGTACGCCTTACCTTAACCGAGCTGGTTAGGCAGGCCTAACTCGGTTTCGTCGATGCGCGGGTTGCGCCTCCACCGGGGGGAGGCGGCAGGGTGGGCGGCATGGACGGTGCGACCCACTACTCGATCGGTGACCTGGCCCGGCGGGCCGGCCTGCCGGTGAAGACCATCCGCTTCTGGTCCGACCGCGGCATCGTGCCGCCGGCCGGCCGGGGCCCCACCGGTCACCGCCGCTACGGCCCCGATTCCCTGGCCCGCCTGGAGCTGGTGCGGACGCTGCGCGAGCTGGGCGTCGACCTGGCCACGGTGCGCCGGGTGGTGGAGCGGGAGGTCGGCCTGCCCGAGGTGGCCGCGGCGCACGCCGACGCCCTGGCCACCCAGATCCGGGTGCTGCGGCAGCGCCGCGCGGTGCTGACCGTGGTCGCCCGGCGCGGGTCCGACGCCGCCCGGGCCGACCTGCTGCACCGGCTGGCCGGGCTCGCCGAGGCGGAGCGCCGGCGGCTGGTCGACGAGTTGCTCGACCCCGCCTTCGCCGGCCTCACCGGGGCCGGGTTCGCCGGCATCCGCCGCTCGCTCACGCCGGAGCTGCCCGACGACCCCACCGACGAGCAGGTCGAGGCGTGGGTGGAGCTGGCCGAGCTGGCCCTGGACCCGGGCTTCCGGGCCGGCCTGCGCCGGCTCGCGGAGCACCACGCGGCCGACCGGGCGGGCGCGCCGGGCGTCCGCCGGGACGCCGTCGCCGTGGTCCGGGAGGAGGTCACCCCGGCGCTGGCCGCCGGCGTCGACCCGACCTCATCCCGGGCCGATCCGGTCGTCGCCGCGGCCACCAGCCGATACGCGACGCTCTGCGGCCACCCCGACGACGCCGACCTGCGCCGGCGGCTGCTGGACCGGCTGGAGGCCGCCGACGACCCGCGCCGGGAGCGGTACCTGCGCCTGCTCTCCGTGGTCAACGGGTGGCCGCCGGTGGAGAGCCTGGCGCCGGTGCTCGACTGGTCGATCCGGGCGCTGCGGGCCCGCCAGCCCCTACCCTGAGGACATGCGATTCGACCAGCACACCGTGGTGCTCCTGGTCCGCCCGGACGACGCGCCCGACCTGCCCCAGGACGCCCTCGACCGGCTCCAGGACGCGCACCTGGCCCACCAGGCTGGGCTGGTGGAGCAGGGCGCGGTCCTCGCCGCCGGGCCGTTCCTCGGCGGCGACGACGAGCGGATCCGCGGTTTCGTCGTGCTCTCGGTGGACCCGCAGATGGCCCGCGAGCTCTACGCCAACGACCCCGCCGTACGCGCCGGGCGGCTGCGGGCGCAGGTGCTGAGCTGGATGGTGCCGGAGGGCAACGTGCGCTTCGAGCAGGTGCCGGTGCCCCGCTCGATGCTGGAGGCCGCCGCCGGGGACTGACCGCCGGGCCCCCTCACTCCGCGCCCATCACCAGCCCCTCGATGGTGTGCTTCTGGCGGATCGGCACCAGGGTGTCGACCACGGGGCAGCGCAGGTGGGCCCGGACGAGCTCGGGCAGGCCGGCCCAGTAGTCCCGGGTGACCGCCATGTCGTGGTGGGCGGCGTTGCCCGCGCCCGGCGCGTCGACGCCGAGCACCAGCACGGGCCGGGCCAGGTCGCTGACGTTCGGGGTGCCCCGGTGGATGGTGAGCGCGGAGCGCGCCGAGATGTCGCCGCGCCGCGGATACTTGCGCACCGCGCGCGCCTCGTAGCGGGGGTACCGCTCCTTCGGCGGGAACATCTCGTGGTCGAAGTCGCGGCCGTCGTCCCACTGGGTGCCCGGCGCGATCTCGAACGGGCCCATCTCCTCCACGGTGTCCACGGTGGTCAGGTTGAAGGCCAGCGAGGTGAGCCGGCGCCGCAGCCGGGTCTCCTCGGGCATCGGGAAGTCCCGGTGCCAGGGCTGCGTCGCGGCGCCGGGAAAGGGGATGTCGAAGCCCAGCTCGACGATCTCGTAGTCGGGGCCGAGCACCGCGCGGCACACCGACACCACCCACGGGTGGGTGACCAGGTCGACGAAGCCGCGCAGCTGCTCCGGGTGGATCTCGACGTACCACCGCTCGGGGCCACGCCCGACCGCGCCGTCGGGCCGGGACCGGGCCTCCCGGAACGCCGCGTCGACGTCCTCGCCGACCTGCTCGACCCAGTCCACCGGGAAGGCGTCGCGGCAGGCGGTGATGCCGTCGCGGTAGAGATCGCCGAGCGCCTCGACCGGGGTCTCGTCCTCGAGCACGTGCGCTGTCATCGGGCCCTCCTCCTCCGGTGGACGACCCGAGTATTACAACGTTGTAGAAGCGCCGCAAGACCTCCGGCACGACTCCTGCGGGGGGTGGTCAGTCCTCGGCGGCCTGGCGGCTGCCGGGCACCACCGGCATCGGCCACACCCCGGTCCGCGGCGGCCCGACCGGGACCTCCACCTGGTGGTCCGACCAGACGTACGTCTCGGGGAGCAGGTCGGTCACCGGCACCGCGCGCAGCGCGTCCGGCGGGCCGACGATCACCCGGATCGACGGGAAGTAGTCGAGGAGCACCTGCCGGCACCGGCCGCAGGGCGGGATGACGCCCCGCCCCCGGTCCCCCACGGCGACGATGGTCTCCAGCTCGCCGGCGCCCTGGGTGGCGGCGGCGCCGATGGCCACCACCTCGGCGCACGGGCCACCGGTGAAGTGGTAGACGTTCACGCCGCTGAAGACCCGGCCGTCGGTGGTCCGCGCGGCGGCGGCGACGGTGTGGTTGTCGCTGCGGCAGCGCAACTTGGCGACGGCCATCGCGGCCTGCACCAGCGCCCGGTCCGTGTCGCGCATGATCATCCCGTCCCGTCGTCGACCTCGCTCGGCGGAAACTCTAGCCCGGCCACCCGCCCCGACCTGGGAGGGCACGCGGGGCCGCCGGCGGCCGGCCGAGGCCCCGGCGGCCCCCGCCGGTAACCCACGGGCGTTGGGCCGCGCGCCTGCCTATCCTTGGCGACGACATGCAGAAGCCAGCCGCACCCGCCGTAGCCGAGACCGCCCGCGACCTGCACCGCCGCCTCTCCGCCCTGATGTTCCGCGACCAGCGCCGGCTCCAGCGGCGGCTTGACGGGGTGCGGAAGCTGCGCGACCCGCAGCGGCGGGAGTCGGCGCTGACCGAGATCGCGACCGAGGTGGCCCGGGCCGAGGCGCGGCTGGCGGCCCGGCGGGCCGCCGTGCCGGCGATCACCTATCCGGCGCAACTGCCGGTCAGCGAGCGCAAGGACGACCTCGCCGAGGCCATCCGCGACCACCAGGTGGTGATCGTGGCCGGCGAGACCGGCTCGGGCAAGACCACCCAGCTGCCCAAGATCTGCCTGGAGCTGGGCCGCGGCGTCACCGGGCTCATCGGCCACACCCAGCCCCGCCGGCTCGCCGCCCGGACGGTGGCGGACCGGATCGCCGAGGAGCTCGGCACCGAGCTGGGCGACGTGGTCGGCTACAAGGTGCGCTTCACCGACCAGGTCGGCGAGAACAGCCTGGTCAAGCTGATGACCGACGGCATCCTGCTGGCCGAGTTGCAGACCGACCGGATGCTGCGGCAGTACGACACGCTGATCATCGACGAGGCGCACGAGCGCAGCCTCAACATCGACTTCATCCTCGGCTACCTCCGGCAGCTCCTCCCCCGCCGCCCCGACCTCAAGGTGGTCATCACCTCGGCGACCATCGAGACCGACCGGTTCGCGAAGCACTTCGCCGACGCCGACGGCAACCCCGCGCCGGTCGTCGAGGTGTCCGGGCGGACCTACCCGGTGGAGGTGCGCTACCGGCCGCTGGTCGAGGTGACCGAGGCCGAGGAGGAGGACGAGGCCGACGAGGAGAACGTCCGGGACCAGATCCAGGCCATCGGCGACGCGGTCGAGGAACTGGCCGCCGAGGGGCCGGGCGACATCCTGGTCTTCCTCAGCGGCGAGCGGGAGATCCGGGACACCGCCGACGCGCTCGGCAAGCTCGTGCAGAAGAAGCGGTCCCTGCTCGGGACCGAGATCCTCCCGCTCTACGCCCGGCTCTCCACGGCCGAGCAGCACCGGGTCTTCGCCCCGCACGCCGGGCGCCGGGTGGTGCTCGCCACCAACGTCGCGGAGACCTCGCTGACCGTTCCCGGGATCAAGTACGTGGTGGACCCGGGCACGGCCCGGATCTCCCGCTACTCCAGCCGGCTCAAGGTGCAGCGGCTGCCGATCGAGCCGGTCTCCCAGGCCTCGGCCAACCAGCGCAAGGGGCGCTGCGGCCGGACCTCGGACGGCATCTGCATCCGCCTCTACGACGAGCAGGACTTCGAGAACCGGCCGGAGTTCACCGACCCGGAGATCCTGCGTACCAACCTGGCCTCGGTCATCCTCCAGATGACCTCGATCGGGCTCGGCGACATCGGTGCCTTCCCGTTCATCGACCCGCCGGACCGGCGCAACGTCACCGACGGCGTGAACCTGCTGCACGAGCTGGGCGCGCTGGACCCGGCCGAGACCGACCCGGCGAAGCGCCTCACCCCGCTCGGCCGGCGGCTGGCCCAGCTCCCGGTCGACCCGCGGCTGGCCCGGATGGTCCTGGAGGGCGAGCGCAACGGCTGCGCCACCGAGGTCGTGGTGATCGCCGCCGCGCTCTCCATTCAGGACCCGCGCGAGCGGCCGGCCGACAAGCAGGCCCAGGCCGACCAGGCGCACGCCCGGTTCGCCGACAAGGAGTCGGACTTCGTCGCGTACCTGAACCTGTGGCGCTACCTGCGGCAGCAGCAGCGGGAGCTGTCCTCCAGCGCGTTCCGGCGGATGTGCAAGGCGGAGTACCTCAACTACCTGCGGGTACGCGAGTGGCAGGACATCGTCAGCCAGCTGCGCCAGGTGCTGCGTACCTCGGACAAGGGTGACGGCCGGCGCGGCGGCGGCGCGGACCTGCCCGAGGAGATCGACACCCCGAAGGTGCACCAGTCCCTGCTGCCCGGCCTGCTCTCCCACCTCGGTCTCAAGGACGCGCAGAAGCACGAGTACCTGGGGGCGCGCGGGGCGAAGTTCGCGATCTTCCCGGGCTCGGCGCTGTTCAGGAAGCCGCCGCGCTGGGTGATGGCCGCCGAGCTGGTGGAGACCTCCCGGCTCTGGGGCCGGGTGGCCGGCCGGGTCGAGCCGGAGTGGGTCGAGCCGCTCGCCCAGCACCTGGTGAAGCGCAGCTACAGCGAGCCGCACTGGGAGAAGAAGCAGGCCGCCGTGATGGCCTACGAGAAGGTCACCCTGTACGGCATTCCGATCGTCACCTCCCGCAAGGTCAATTTCGGCCGGATCGACCCGGCGCTGAGCCGCGAGCTGTTCATCCGGCACGCCCTCGTCGAGGGCGACTGGCAGACCCACCACCAGTTCTGGCGGGACAACCAGCGGCTGCTGGCCGACGTCGAGGAGCTGGAGAACCGGGCCCGGCGGCGGGACATCCTGGTCGACGACGAGACGATCTTCCACTTCTACGACCAGCGGATCCCCGCCGACGTGGTCTCGGGCCGGCACTTCGACACCTGGTGGAAGAAGACCCGGCGGGAGCAGCCGGAGCTGCTCACCTTCACCCGCGAGCTGCTGATCAACTCCGGCCGCGGCGGCGTGGACGAGTCCGAGTATCCGGACGAGTGGCGGGCCGACGGGGTCACCCTCCCGCTGACCTACACCTTCGACCCCGGCACCCCGACCGACGGGGTCACCGTGGACATCCCGCTGCCGCTGCTCAACCAGGTGCCGGCGGAGAGCTTCGACTGGCAGGTGCCCGGCCTGCGCGAGGAACTGGTCGTCGCGCTGATCCGGTCGCTGCCGAAGCCGATCCGGCGCAACTTCGTGCCGGTGCCCGACTACGCCCGGGCGGCCCTCGCGTCGATCACGCCCGGCGAGGAGCCGCTGCTCGACGCGCTCACCCGGCAGCTGCGCCGGATGACCGGGGTGACCGTCCCGCGGGACGCCTGGGACCTGGGCAAGCTGCCGCCGCACCTGCGGGTCACCTTCCGGGTGCTCGGCGAGGACGACAAGCCGGTCGCCGAGGGCAAGGACCTGCCGGCCCTGCAACGCGAGCTGCGCCAGGAGGTACGCCAGGTCGTGGCCGCCGCCGCGCCGGACGTGGCGCGGACCGGTCTGACGGAGTGGGCCGTCGGCACCCTGCCGCGCACCATCGAGCAGGTCCGGGCGGGATACGCGGTGACCGCGTACCCGGCCCTTGTCGACGAGGGCACGAGCGTCGGGGTGAAGGTGTTCGACTCGCCCGCCGAGCAGGAGGCCGCGCACTGGGCCGGCACCCGGCGGCTGCTCCGGCTGACCGTGCCGTCCCCGGCGAAGTTCCTCCAGGGGCGGCTCAGCAACGAGGCCAAGCTGGCACTGTCGCGCAACCCGCACGGCGGGGTGCCGGCGCTGATCGAGGACGCGGCCGGCGCGGCCATCGACAAGCTGATGGCGGACGCCGGCGGCCCGGCCTGGGACGCGGAGGGTTTCGCCGCCCTGCGCGAACGGGTCCGCGCCGACCTGGTCGACACCGTCGTCGAGGTGATGGGCCGGGTCCGGCAGGTGCTGGCCGCCGCGTACGCGGTGGAGCAGCGGCTCGGCGCCACCCGGAACCTGGCCGTGGTGGCCGCGCTGGCCGACATCCGCAACCAGCTCGGTGGCCTGGTGCACAAGGGCTTCATCACCGAGGCCGGGTACGCCCGCCTGCCCGACCTGCTGCGCTACCTGACCGCGATCGAGCGCCGGCTGGACCGGCTGCCCGGCAACCCGCAGCGGGACAAGCAGCAGCAGGACCGGATCGCGGTGGTGCAGAAGGAGTACCAGGACCTGCTCGCCGCGCTGCCGCCCGCGAAGCGGCAGTCCACGGCGGTGCGGCAGATCCGCTGGATGATCGAGGAGCTGCGGGTGAACGTGTTCGCCCAGGCGCTCGGCACCCCGTACCCGGTCTCCGAGCAGCGCATCTACCGCGCCATGGACGACGCCGAGGGCCGCTAGAGCGGCTCCACGCCGGGCGGGAGCTGGTCGTCGGCGGTGGCGTCCTGGACGTACTCCAGCAGGATGCGGCGCAGCTCGCGGCCGGCGTGGGTGGGCACCACGTCGCGGCGGCGGGCCACCGCGATGGTCCGGCGCACGCCGGGCGGGGCGAGCCGGGTGACCCGGATGCCCGGCCGGCGGGTGACCGCGATGCCGGGCACCAGGGCCGCGCCGAGCCCGGCCTCGACGAAACTGAGCACGGCGTCCAGCTCACCGCCGTCCACCGACAGGGTCGGCTCGAAGCCGGCCGCCCGGCACGCCTGGAGGGTGGCGTCGCGCAGGTCGTAGCCCTGCCGGAACATCACCAGGGGCTGGTCGCGCAGGTCGGTGATGCGCACCTGCCCGGTGGCGGAGGTGGCCGGCAGCGGGTCGACCGAGGCGACCACCAGGCTCTCCCGCAGGATCGGGTCGGCGCGCAGCCCGGGGTCGGTGCCGGTCGCGGGCATGATGATCAGCGCCAGGTCGAGGTCGCCGCGGAGCAGGTCGCGGACCAGATCCTGCGAGCCGCCCTCCTCGACGCGCAGGTCGACGGTGGGGTGGGCGTCGCGGAACCGGCGCAGCACCGGGGGCGCCAGCGAGGTGGCGAGGCTGGGCGTGGCGCCGAGCCGGACCCGGCCCCGGCGCAGCCCGACCAGCTCCTGCACCTCCCGGGTGGCGGTCTCCACGTCGGCGAGGATCCGCTTGGCCAGCGGCAGCAGCACCTCGCCGGCCGCGGTGAGGGCGATGTTGCCCCTTACCCGTTCGAAGAGCGGGGCCCCCAGGTCGGTCTCCAGGGCGTGAATTTGCTTACTCAGTGAGGGCTGGGTGATGCCCACCAGATCGGCAGCTTGGGTGAAATGTCGTACTTCTGCGACCGCTACGAAGTACCGGAGCTGATGGAGCTGCATCTGAATAGCTTATGGCTATCAAGACTGCGAAGTCGATGCATTGGACGCCTGATCAAACTGCTCCTAGCGTCGGTCGTGTGGTAATCACGAAAACTCGGTCGCCCATCCGCTCGAATGTCGGCCTCAAGGCCGTCATGGCGGTGACGGGCATCATCCTGGTGCTGTTCCTGGTCGCGCACATGCTCGGCAACCTGAAGATCTTCACGGGCGAGACCTCGTTCGACCACTACGCGCACTGGCTGCGCGAGATCGGGACGCCGCTGCTGCCGACGACCTGGTACCTGTGGATCCAGCGCACGGCGCTCACCGTGGCCGTGCTGGCGCACATCGTCTCGGCCACCGTGCTGGCGAGGCGCGCCCGGGCCGCCCGCCCGGTGCAGTACGCGCACCGCAGGAAGATCCACGTCAACTACGCGGCCCGCACGATGCGCTGGGGTGGTGTGATCATCCTGCTCTTCGTGATCTACCACATCCTGGACCTGACCACCGGCCACCTGAACCCGCAGGGTGACGCCGCCAACCCGTACGGCAACGTGGTCCAGGACTTCGCCCCGGGCCGCTGGTACGTCACGCTCTTCTACACCCTGGCGATCGTCACGCTCGGCTTCCACCTGCGGCACGGCGCCTTCAGCGCGTTCCGCAGCCTCGGCCAGCAGACCCCCAAGGGCGAGCGCCGGGCGCGCGCCGCGGCCCTGGTCTTCGCCGTCGCGCTCTGCGTCGGCTACCTGGTGGTCCCGTTCGCCGTACTCACCGGATTGGTGGCCTGACATGGATCTCTACACCACCGGCGACCCGATCGCCGACACCAAGGCTCCGGACGGCCCCATCGAGACCCGCTGGGAGCGCCACCGGTTCGAGATGAAGCTGGTCAACCCGGCCAACCGGCGGAAGCTCACGGTGATCGTGGTGGGCACCGGCCTGGCCGGCGGCTCCGCCGCGGCGACGCTGGCCGAGCAGGGCTACCACGTGAAGTCCTACTGCTACCAGGACAGCCCGCGCCGGGCCCACTCGATCGCCGCGCAGGGCGGCATCAACGCCGCCAAGAACTACCGCAACGACGGCGACTCGGTGCACCGGCTCTTCTACGACACCGTCAAGGGTGGCGACTTCCGCTCCCGCGAGTCGAACGTCCACCGGCTGGCCGAGGTCTCGGTCAACATCATCGACCAGTGCGTCGCCCAGGGCGTCCCGTTCGCCCGCGAGTACGGCGGCCTGCTCGACACCCGCTCCTTCGGCGGCGCGCAGGTGCAGCGCACCTTCTACGCTCGGGGCCAGACGGGCCAGCAGCTGCTGCTCGGCGCGTACCAGGCGCTGGAGCGGCAGATCGGCCTGGGCAACGTGGAGATGAACGCCCGGCACGAGATGCTCGAGCTGGTGATCGTCGACGGCCGGGCCCGCGGCATCGTGGTCCGCGACCTGGTCACCGGCGAGATCAGCACCGAGATGGCCGACGCGGTCGTGCTCGCCTCCGGCGGCTACGGCAACGTCTTCTACCTCTCCACCAACGCCAAGGGCTGCAACGTCACCGCCTCCTGGCGGGCGCACCGCAAGGGCGCGTACTTCGCCAACCCCTGCTACACGCAGATCCACCCGACCTGCATCCCGGTCTCCGGCGACCACCAGTCGAAGCTGACCCTGATGAGCGAGTCGCTGCGCAACGACGGCCGGGTGTGGGTGCCGAAGGCCAAGGGCGACGACCGCAGCCCGAAGGACATCCCCGAGGACGAGCGGGACTACTACCTGGAGCGGATCTACCCCTCCTTCGGCAACCTGGTCCCCCGGGACATCGCCTCCCGCGCCGCCAAGAACGTCTGCGACGAGGGGCGCGGCGTCGGCCCGGGCGGGCTCGGCGTCTACCTCGACTTCGCCGACGCGATCAAGCGGCTCGGCCGCAAGGCCATCGAGGCGAAGTACGGCAACCTCTTCGAGATGTACGAGCGGATCACCGGCGAGGACCCGTACGAGGTCCCGATGCGGATCTACCCCGCCGTGCACTACACGATGGGCGGCCTCTGGGTCGACTACGACCTGCAGTCGACCATCCCGGGCCTGTTCGTGATCGGCGAGGCGAACTTCTCCGACCACGGCGCGAACCGGCTCGGCGCCTCGGCGCTGATGCAGGGCCTGGCCGACGGCTACTTCGTGCTGCCGAACACCATCGCCAACTACCTGGCCGCGGGCTCCTTGGAGAAGGTCGACGCCAGCCACCCCGAGGCGGTGGCGGCGCGGACCGAGGTCGAGGAGCGGCTCCAGCGGCTGCTGGCGATCAACGGCGACCGGACCGTGGACTCGTTCCACCGGGAGCTGGGCCAGATCATGTGGGAGCACTGCGGCATGGAGCGCTCCGAGGCCGGGCTGCGCAAGGCGATCGACGAGATCCGCACGCTGCGCGACGAGTTCTGGCAGCGGGTCCGCGTGCCGGGCGACGGCGAGGGGCTCAACCAGTCGCTGGAGAAGGCCGGCCGGGTGGCCGACTTCTTCGAGCTGGCCGAGCTCATGTGCATCGACGCCCTGCACCGCGAGGAGTCCTGCGGCGGCCACTTCCGGGCCGAGCACCAGACCCCCGACGGTGAGGCCCAGCGCGACGACGAGCGGTTCTCCTACGTGGCGGCCTGGGAGTACGCCGGCAGCGGCCAGCCCGTGCTGCACAAGGAAGACCTGACCTTCGAATACGTCCACCCCACGCAGCGGAGCTACAAGTGAACCTGACCCTGCGCATCTGGCGCCAGAAGGGCCCTGAGGACAAGGGTCAGATGGTGACCTACCAGGTGCAGGACGTGTCCCCGGACATGTCCTTCCTGGAGATGCTCGACGTGCTCAACGAGCGGCTCATCCTGGACGGCGACGAGCCGGTCGCGTTCGACCACGACTGCCGCGAGGGCATCTGCGGCATGTGCAGCCTCATGATCAACGGTGAGGCGCACGGCCCGCAGCGCGGCACCACCGCCTGCCAGCTGCACATGCGGCAGTTCTCCGACGGCGACACGATCGACATCGAGCCGTGGCGGGCGCGGGCCTTCCCGGTCGTCAAGGACCTGGTGGTCAACCGGAACGCCTTCGACAAGATCATCTCCGCCGGTGGCTACATCACCGCGCCGACCGGCAGCGCCCCCGAGGCGCACTCCACCCCGGTGGCCAAGGCCGACGCGGACGCCGCCTTCTCCTCGGCGGCCTGCATCGGCTGCGGCGCCTGCGTGGCGGCCTGCCCGAACGGCTCCGGCATGCTGTTCACCGCCGCCAAGATCACCCAGCTCTCGCTGCTGCCGCAGGGCCAGCCCGAGCGGTACACCCGGGTGATCGGCATGGTGGACGCGCACGACGAGGCCGGCTTCGGCGGCTGCACCAACATCGGCGAGTGCGCGACGGCCTGCCCCAAGGGCATCCCGCTGAACACCATCGGCCGGCTCAACCGGGACTACCTCAAGGCGACCTCGAAGCGCGCCGGCACCCCGGGCTCCTGAGCCCCGGCCGTCGAGCCATTCCGACCGCCGCGCCCCGCATCCGGGGGCGCGGCGGTCGCCCTTTTCCGGGGTACGCGCGGGCGCCCCGCCGCCGGTTCAACCCCTCCCCGGCGGGTAGCAGTCCCATGGACGGCACCGAAGAGGGGACATTCAGGCATGAAGGCACTGACCTGGCAAGGCAAGCGTGACGTCCGCGTCGAGGACGTACCGGACCCCCGGATCGAGGAGCCGACCGACGCGATCATCCGGATCACCTCGACGGCGATCTGCGGCTCCGACCTGCACCTGTACGAGGTGCTCGGGCCGTACCTGAAGCCGGGCGACGTGCTCGGGCACGAGCCGATGGGCGTCGTCGAGGAGGTCGGCCCCGGGGTGACCCGGCTCAAGCCCGGCGACCGCGTGGTCGTCCCGTTCAACATCGCCTGCGGCTCGTGCTGGATGTGCGACCGCCAGCTCTACGCCCAGTGCGAGACCACCCAGGTGACCAGCGAGGGCAAGGGCGCCGCGCTGTTCGGCTACACCTCGCTCTACGGTTCCGTCCCGGGCGGACAGGCCGAGTACCTGCGGGTGCCGCAGGCCCAGTTCGGCCCGATCAAGATCCCGGAGACCGGGCCCGACGAGCGCTGGCTCTACCTCTCCGACATCCTGCCCACCGCCTGGCAGGCGGTGAAGTACGCGGACACCCCGCCCGGCGGCACCCTGGCCGTGTTCGGCCTCGGCCCGGTGGGGCAGTTCTGCGCCCGGATCGGCCGGCACCTCGGCGCCGGCCGGGTGATCGGCCTGGACCTGGTACCGGAACGGCTGGAGATGGCCCGCCGGCACGGCATCGAGGTGCTCGACGTCAGCCAGCTCGACGACGTGCCCGGGGCGCTCATCGACCTGGTCGACGGGCGCGGCCCGGACGCGGTGATCGACGCGGTCGGCATGGAGGCGCACGGCGCGCCGCTGGGCAAGGTCGCCCAGGCCGCCGCCGGGCTGCTGCCGGACAAGCTGGCCCAGACCATGACCGACAAGGCCGGTGTGGACCGGCTCGTGGTGCTGCACGCCGCGGTCAAGGGGGTCCGGCGCGGCGGCACCGTGTCGATCTCCGGCGTGTACGGCGGCGAGCAGGACCCGATGCCGCTCATGGAGATGTTCGACCGGGGCGTCCAGCTGCGCATGGGGCAGTGCCACGTGAAGCGCTGGATCGACGAGATCATGCCGCTGCTCGCCGGCGACGACGACCCGCTCGGCGTCGAGGACCTGCGGACCCACCGGCTGCCGCTGGCGCGGGCGCCGCAGGCGTACGAGATGTTCCAGAAGAAGCAGGACGGCTGCGTCAAGGTCGTGCTCGAACCGTGAGCCGGACGGTGGTGGTCACCGGCGCGACCAGCGGGATCGGCCGGGCGGCGGCCCGGGAGTTCGCCGGACGCGGGGACCGCCTGGTCCTCGCGGCCCGCTCCCCCGCCACCCTGGCCGAGGTACGCGACGAGTGCCGGGCGGCCGGCGCCGAGGTGCTCACCGTACCGATGGACGTCGCCACGCCCGGCGCGGTGGCCGCGCTGGCCGACGCCGCGGAGGCGGAGTTCGGCGGCTTCGACGCCTGGGTGCACACCGCCGCCGTGATGGCCTACGGCCGCTTCGACGAGACCCCCGCCGACGTCTTCGACCAGGTGGTCCGCACCGACCTGCTGGCCGCGGCCGAGGTGGCCCGGGTGGCGCTGTGCCGTTTCCGGGACGCCTCGGCCGGCACCCTCATCCTCACCGGCTCGGTCCTCGGGCACATCACCGCGCCCTACATGAGCGGCTACGTGGCGGCAAAGTGGGGCCTGCAGGGGCTCACCCGGGTGTTGCAGCAGGAGGCCCGGGAAACCCCCGGCGTGCGGATCTGTCTGATCAACCCGGGCAGCGTCGACACGCCGGTCTACCAGCAGGCGGCCAACTACCTGGGCCGGGCCGGCCGGCCGCCGCCGCCGATCACCACGCCGGAGCGGGTGGCCCGGGCCATGGCGGACTGCGTCGACCGGCCCCGCCGGGAGGTCTCGGTGGGGCGGCTCAACGTCGTCATGCGGTTCGGTTTCACGGTGCTCCCCGGCGTGTACGACGTGCTGGTGGGGCCGCTGATGCGGCTCGCCGGGCTGAGCGACCGGCCGGTCGCTCCGCACCCGGGCATCGTCTTCGCGCCGAACCCGGCCGGCGAGTCCGTCCGGGGCGGCTGGCTGCCCGACGTGTCACGGGCGGTCCGGT
>NZ_JBSSLX010000047.1:0-33683 GCF_053890995.1 Micromonospora sp. I033
GGTAGCCCAGGGCCAGGGCGGCGACCTGGTCGGCACCGGCGGCGCGCAGCGCGTCGGTGCGGCTCGCCGCCAGGGTGGCCAGCACGGCCAGCCCGAGCGCCCCGCCGACCTGCTGCGTGGTGTTGGCCAGCCCGGAGGCGAGCCCGGCGTCGGCGGGTTCGGCGCCGGCCATGGCCAGGGTGGTGACCGCCGGCAGGGTGAGGCCGCCCGCGACGCCGAAGACCAGCAGCGCCGGGAGCACGTCGGCGGCGTAGCCGGCCTGCACCGGGAGGCGGGCCAGCAGCAGGAACCCGGCCACGGCGAGCCCCAGCCCGCCGACCAGCACGGTCCGGGCGCCGAACCGGGTCACCAGCCGCCCGGCCAGCCCCAGCGAGACGGCCCCGATCACCAGCGGGGTGGGCAGGAAGGCGAAGCCGGTGGCGGCCGGGTCCAGCCCGAGGACGAGTTGCAGGTGCAGGGCGAGCAGGAACTGGAAGCCGAAGTAGGCGGCCACCATGAGGAACTGGGTGACGTTGGCGGCCACCAGGCCGGGCGCGTGCAGCACGCGGGGCGGCAGCAGCGGGGCGGCGGCGCGCCGCTGCCGGGCGGCGAAGCCGGCGAGCAGCGCCGCGGCGAGCGCGCCGGCGCCGAGGGTGCGCGGGGAGGTCCAGCCGTGCTCGCCGGCACCGACGATGGCCAGCACCGCCGCCATCAGCCCGGCCGTGGCCAGCACCGCGCCGAGCAGGTCCAGCCCGGCCCGGAGCCCGGCGCCGCGGTCCGGCGCGATCAGGCGTACGGCGCCGGCCACGATCGCCACGCCGATCGGCAGGTTGATCAGGAAGATCGATCGCCAGCCGGCCAGGTCGGTGAGGACGCCGCCGACCAGCAGGCCGAGCGAGGCGCCGGCGGCGCCGGTGAAGCTGAAGACGGCGATGGCCCGGGCCCGCTCGGCCGGCGCGGGGAAGATCCGGACGATCATGCCGAGGCTGACCGCGGTGGTGAGCGCGCCCCCGACGCCCTGCGCGAACCGGGCGGCGACCAGCGTCCCGGGCCCGGTGGCGACCGCGCAGAGCAGCGAGGCGAGGGTGAACAGCGCGACACCCACGAGGAAGACCTGCCGCCGGCCGAGCAGGTCTCCCAGCCGTCCGGCGAGGAGCAGCAGGCCCCCGAAGGCGACCAGGTACGCGTTCACCACCCAGGCCAGTCCGGCGGCCGGGAAGCCGAGGTCGGCCTGGACAGCCGGCAGTGCCACGGCGACGATGCTGCCGTCCAGGATGATCATCAGGCTGCCGGCGCAGAGCACGAGCAGCGCGGGCCAGCGGTTGGTCCCCGTCATCGGAGTGCCTCCTTGGTGCACGGTTTGTTACTGAGGCCATCGTCTGTGACCATGAGGCGGATCGGAAGGAGGCACTTTGATGTCCCAGGGGAACAGGTGTGTGTCCATCCAGGCCGACCAGGCGCGGGCCTGCACCGTGCGGGAGGCGCTGGACCGGGTCGGCGGCAAGTGGAGCATCGGCATCCTGATCGCCGCGTCCCAGGGCCCGATCCGCTTCACCGAGCTGGAGCGGCAGGTGGAGGGGATCAGCCGCCGGATGCTCACGCTGACCCTGCGCAACCTGGAGCGGGACGGCCTGCTGCACCGGCACGTCCACCCCACCGTGCCGCCCCGGGTCGAGTACACCGCGACCCCGATGGCGCAGGAGCTCTACGAGTCGCTGGTGGCGCTGACCCGGTGGGCGGAGCGGCACCGCGAGGGGATCAGCGCGGCGCGGGCGGCGTACGACCGGGAGCACGGCGCGCCGGTCGGCTGAGCGCGGCTGTGGCGAAGGCCACGCAATCGGTCTGACCGATCGGTCAGGTGCTGACCGATCGGTCAGGCATGCTGGAGTGCATGGCGCGAGCGGTACCGGAGACCCACGGCGAGATCCTCGCGGCGGCGGCGCGACGCTTCGCCGTCACCGGCTACAAGGGCACCTCGCTCCAGGACATCGCCCGCGCGGTGGGCTGCTCGAAGGCGACCGTGCTCTACCACTTCGCCAACAAGGAAGCGCTGCTCAAGGAGCTGATGGCGCCGGCCATCGCGGTGCTGGACGCGCTCGACGCCCGGCTCGCCGGCACCACCGGCGCCGCCGCCCAGCAGATCGCCGGTGAGGGCTTCGTCGACCTGGCGGTGCGCTTCCGGCGGGAGATCGCGCTGCTCCGCGGCGAGTTCCCCGACCTGCTCCAGCAGCCCGCCTTCGCGCACATCCAGGAGATCTCCGAACGGCTCATCGCGGCGTTCGCGGGCCACTCCGACCGGCCCTCCGCGCGGATCGCCGCGCTGGTCGTGCTCGCCGGCATCGCCGAGACGTGCGGCGAGTTCATCGACATCCCCGACGACGACCTGCGGCCCGCCCTGCTGGCCGTGGTCCGGCGTGCCCTCGAACCCGTCAGCTGATCCACGTTCCGACCCCGAGGACAAGGAAACCCCATGGCGACCCTGCTGTACCGGCTCGGCCGGGCATCGTTGCGCCGACGGCGACTCGTCGCCGTCGTGTGGCTCGTCGTACTCGTCGGCCTCGGCCTCGCCGCCGCGACCCTGAAGGGCCCGACGGCGAGCAACTTCACCATGCCGGGCACCGAGTCGCAGAAGGCGATCGACCTGCTCGCCGACCGGTTCCCGGCGGCCAGCGGCGCCACCGGCACCATCGCGGTCAAGGCGCCCCAGGCCGGCCAGCTCACCACGCCGGCCGGGCAGGCCGTGGTCAAGCAGGTCACCCAGGAGGCGGCCACGCTGCCCGGGGTGATCGGCGCGGTCGACCCGTACCAGGCGCAGGCGCTCACCCCGGACGGCCGGTACGCGCTGATCCAGGTGCAGTTCCAGGGCCGGGCCGACGACGTGACCGACGCCCAGCGCGACGCGTACGAGAAGGTCGGCGCGCAGGCCGAGGCGCAGGGCTGGCAGATCGCCCCCGGCGGTGAGGTGCTGAACGCCGAGCCGGAGGTCGGTTCCACCGAGGCGCTCGGTGTGCTGGTCGCGGCGATCGTCCTTATCGTCACCTTCGGCTCGCTGGTCGCGGCCGGGATGACCATGCTGAACGCGCTGATCGGTGTCGGCGTCGGCATGGCCGGCCTGTACGCGCTCAGCGGCACCGTCGAGCTGACCAGCACGGCGCCGATCCTGGCCCTGATGCTCGGCCTCGCGGTCGGCATCGACTACTCGCTCTTCATCACCTCCCGGCACCGGCAGAACCTGCTCGACGGCCTCTCCCCCGAGGAGGCGGTCGGCCGGGCGGTCGGCACCGCCGGCTCCGCCGTGGTCTTCGCCGGCGCCACCGTGGTCGTCGCGCTCGCCGGCCTGGCCGTGGTGGGCATTCCGTTCCTCACCGTCATGGGCCTGGCCGCAGCGGGCACCGTCACCGTGGCCGTGCTCGTGGCCATCACGCTGGCCCCGGCTCTGCTCGGCTTCGCCGGCCGCAAGGTCCTCCCCCGCAAGCTGCGCGGGCGGGACGCGGTGGCGTCCCCGGCCACCGGCTCGGAGGACCGGTCGGGCTTCGGGTTCCGCTGGGCACACTGGGTGACCCGCCTGCGCATCCCCGTCATCCTGGTCGGCCTGCTCGGCCTCGGCCTGCTCGCGATCCCCGCCCAGGACATGCGGCTGGCGCTGCCGGACGCCGCCACCGCCGCCGAGGGCACCCCGGCCCGGGTCAGCAACGACCTGATCCGGGAGGGCTTCGGTGAGGGCTTCACGGGCCGGCTCGCGGTGGTCGTCACCGCCGACTCGCCGCAGGCCACCCAGGCCGCCCTGCCGCAGGTCACCGCGCTGATCCAGAAGACCGACGGGGTGCTGGCGGTGGCCCCGCCGCAGCTCGACCAGACCGGCCGCACCGCGCTGCTCGGGGTGATCCCGAAGACCGGCCCGACCGACGCGGTGACCGAGACCCTGGTGCACGACATCCGCGCCCAGGTCGGCGGCATCCAGAACGCCGACGTGCTGCTGACCGGCGTGACGGCGATCGGCATCGACGTGTCGGAGAAGCTCTCCGACGCGCTCCCGGTCTACCTGCTGCTGGTGGTGGGCCTGTCGGTGCTGCTGCTGATGCTGGTGTTCCGGTCCATCCTGGTGCCGGTGAAGGCCGCGCTGGGCTTCCTGCTCACCGTGGCGGCCACCTTCGGCATCACGGTCGCGGTGTTCCAGCAGGGCCACCTGGCCGACCTGGTCGGGCTGGACACGCCGGGCCCGCTGGTCAGCTTCCTGCCGATCCTGCTCATCGGCATCCTGTTCGGCCTGGCCATGGACTACGAGGTCTTCCTGGTCTCCCGGATGCGGGAGGACTTCGTGCACGGCGACACCGCCCGGCGGGCCACCATCAACGGCATGGGCCACGGCGCCCGGGTGGTCACCGCCGCCGCGCTGATCATGATCTCGGTGTTCGGCGGCTTCGTCTTCCTGGACGACCCGGTCATCAAGTCGATGGGCTTCGCGCTCGCGATCGGTGTCGCCATCGACGCGTTCGTGGTCCGGATGACCATCGTCCCGGCGGTGATGTCGCTGCTGAACAACGCCGCCTGGTGGCTCCCGCGCTGGCTCGGCAAGGTGCTGCCCAACGTGGACGTCGAGGGCGAGGGCCTGCGCGCCCACCTCGCCGAGCGCGAGCCCGCCCAGGTGTGACCCGGGGACCTGCCCGGCCGGTCAGACGCCGGCCGGGTAGGTCTCCATCTCGCCGGGCACGGCCGGCGCCGGCAGCGGGTGCAGCGCGGTCGCCTCGTCGCACCAGATGAACGCGTCGTAGCGCTCGCCCAGCCGGGTCGGCACGTAGTTGCCCCAGGACTCGAAGCTCGGGTCGTAGACCACCCCGATGGCCCGGTGGTCGGTCGTCCCGGTCACCCACTCCGGCTGGTCCTCGCCGCCGAAGACCAGCACCGCCCGTTCCGGCATCAGTTCGTGCAGCCGCCGCTCCACCGAGCCCTCCCGGGCCGGCGGCACCACCATCGCCTCGGACGGCGAGCCCCAGCGGGGCGCCGCGATCACCGTGCCCCGGTAGCTGCCGAAGCCCACCAGCACCACCGCGTCGCGGCCGTGCCGCTCCCGGCCGAGCTGGCCGATGTTCACCAGCCCGTCCGCCGCCATGTCGGTGGCGCGGGCGTCGCCGACATGGGTGTTGTGCGCCCAGACGATCCCGCGCGCCTGCGGGCCGTAGCGGTCGAGCAGCCGGTCCAGTGTGTCGGCCATGTGGATGTCGCGGATGTTCCAGGACTCCGGGCCGCCGCCCACCATGGAGCGGTAGTAGCGTTCCGCGCCGGCCACCACCTCCGCGTTCTGCCAGGCCGCGAAGCGGTCCGCGCCGTCGGCGGCGGCCTGTTCCCGGGTACGCGCCAGCAGCCGGACCACCTCCTCCTCGCAGCGTGCCGAGACGAACCGGCTGGCCGTCCCGTAGTCCTCGACCCGCTTGCCGTACGGCTCGAAGCAGCGGTACGCCTCCTGCGCCGCCTCCAGCGAGGCCGGGTCCTCCTCGCCCAGGTAGTCGAAGATGGCCTGCATCGACTCCCAGAGGCTGTAGACGTCCAGCCCGTGGAAGCCGGCCCGCTCCCCCTCGGGTCGCTCCAGGTTCCACGCCCGCAGCCAGCGGCAGAACCGGGCCACCTCGGCGTTGGCCCACATCCAGGTCGGCCAGCGCTCGAAACGTTCCAGCGCGGTCTGCGGATCGGCCAGCCCACCGGGGGCGCCCACCACCGAGCAGTTCACCCGGTCGCAGTCCGGCCAGTCCCCCTCCACCGCGACGAAGTCGAAGCCCTGTTCGGCGATGAGCCGCCGGGTCAGTTGCTCGCGCAGCCGGTAGTAGTCGTAGCTGCCGTGCGTCGCCTCGCCGATCATGACGATCCGCGCGTCCCGGACGCGTTCCAGCAGCGGGTCGAAGTCGCTCGGCGCGCCGAGCCGCTGTACCAGCATGCCAGCGGCTACCCGGGACCCGTCCGGGCAAACGGTCACGCCGGCGGGCATGCCGCCCGGCGCAGCGGGTAGCCCGCCGGCATGACCGTCACCGGGGTGCAGTTGCAGGAGTTCCTGGCCGGGCTCGACTACCCAGTCTCCCGTGCGGACCTGGTCCGCTGGGGCCAGGAGAACGGCGTCAGCACCGAGATGTTGCAGATGCTGAAGGCACTGCCGGCGGAGGAGTTCAACAACCCCGCCGAGCTGGGCGAGGCGCTCAACACCCTGGTCTGAGCCCGCTCACCGCCCGGCGTGGAGCAGCCGGAACAGCACCAGCCACTGTTCGGGCCAGACCAGCCCGACCGGGGTGTCCGGGGCCAGCCGGGCGGCCCGCAGCGCCCCGTCGACCCGCCGGCGCGGGTACCCGGTGCGCAGCGAGGCGGCCAGCGAGCCGCCCACCCCGCCGAAGCCCAGCTCCACCAGCCGCCGGTAGGCGGGCAGCGCCGCCCGGGGCAGCAGCGGCTCCGGGCGGCGGTCCAGCCGGAGGATGCCGCCGTCGGCGGCGGGCACCGGCCGGAACGCGCCCCGGGGCACCCGGCCGGCCAGCCGCCAGTGGTGCTCCGGCCAGGTGAGCACGGTGAGCCGGCTCCACCGGCCGTGGTCACCGGTGCGCTTGCGGGCGTAGTCGAGCTGGGTGAGCAGGGTGGCCGACCGCAGGTCGGGCGCGGCGAGGCACCACCGGACCACGGCCGCGGTCAGCGACCAGGGGATGTTGCCGACCACCGCGAACGGCTCGGCGGGCGGGACGGCGGCCAGGAAGTCGGCCGCCCGGATCCGGACCTGCGGCAGGTCCGCGCAGGCCGCGGTCAGCTCCGGCAGCACGGCCGGGTCGACCTCGTACGCGACCAGCCGGCCGCACCGGGCGGCGAGCGGCCGGGTCAGCCGGCCGCGCCCGGCGCCCACCTCCAGCAGCAGGTCGTCCGGACCGGGGCGGGCCGCCCGGACCACCCGCGCGACGGCGGCCGGATCGGCGAGGAAGTTCTGGGACAGTACGCGACGGGACCGGTCGCGTGCGGTGGTGGGGAATCGGCGGGGCGCCACGGGATCGTCCTGTCTGTCGCCGGACGGCGACGGGAACGGACAGGCGGCGCGGAGGCGGGCCTGTCCGAGCGGATCGGGACTCGGACGACCCTGGAGGTTCGGCGGGACGCGACGGCCATCCCCGGAGCGGGGCAGGTGGCGGCGCACCGGGCAGCCGGCGGCGGCCGGCCCGGTCAGGGGCCGGCGGTGCGGACGGTCAGGTCAGGCGCGGTGGGCGTCCCGGCCGGCCAGGGCCGGACGCCGGACCCGCGGGCGGGCGACCAGGAGGAGCCCCCGCGCGGCCGGCGTGACGGCCACGTCGATCAGGGCATGCGTGCACATGCCGGCCAGGCTAGCGGGGGGCCCGGCCGGCACGCGACGGGATTTCTCAGAGGTCGACGGTGCGCCGCTCACGGCGCGCGGTCTCCGCCGCGTCGAGCACCGCCACCACCTCGCGGCCGAACCGGACGTCGCAGCGGTGGTCGCGGGTGCCCTCGTCGACCTCCTCCAGCAGCTGGTCGATGGCCGTGCCGAACGCCTCGAGCACGCTGCCGTCGCCGGGCGGGACGGTCTCGGTGCCGTTCTCGCCGAAGAAGACGAAGTCCCGGGTGACCGCCTCGGGCGGCGCGTCCAGGGTGAGCGAGAGCGTGCTGGTGGCACCGCCGTCGTGGGTGAGCAGCAGGTGCACCAGGCCGCTCGGGCCGTCCATGGCGGCGACCCGGGTGACCCGGCCGAGCACCGGCAGGATCAGCGACAGCGCGTGCGGGCCGATGTCCCAGAGCGCGCCCCGGTCGCGCCGCCACTGCGAGTTCCCGTACGGGTTGCCCGGCTGGTAGATGGAGGCGAACATGGTCGCCCGGGCGTGCTGCCAGCCGCCGGCCGCCGCGGTCGAGGCGAGGAAGCCGGTGACGTTCGGGTGGTACCGCTGGGTGAAGAAGACCACCGAGGCCACGCCGGACGCCTGCGCGGCGGCCACCACCCGGTCGGCCTCGACGAGGCTCAGCGCCAGCGGCTTGTCCAGCAGCAGGTGCCGCCCGGCGGCGGCGGCCCGGACGGCGATCTCGGCCTGCACGTCCGGCGGCAGCGCCACGGCGATCGCGTCGCAGGCGGCCAGCAGCTCGTCCACGTCCTCGAAGACCGGTACGCCGTGCCGGGTGGCCAGCTCGCCCGCCTTCGCGGGGTCACGCCCCCAGACCCCGGCCAGCTCGGCCCGCGGGTGCGCGTCGATGGCCGCGGCGTGCGTCTCCGCCGCCCAGTGACCGGTGCCGAACAAGCCGAACCGCACCACGGACCCCCTGCTGTCGTCCTTCGCCACGGCGTACGCCGGTGGCCGTGATCCACGCTAGTCGCCCGGCCCGGCCGACGCGCCGCGACCCCGCCGGAGAGCCGGGCGAGGGTGGCTACTACGACGATTAGTAGGCTGTGCCGGTGAATGGGACTGCGCCGGGATGGCGTCGATGACGAGCGCCGCGGCGGCCGGCTCGCCGGTGGACGGGATCCTCGCGACGGCCGCGATCGTGCTGTCGCTCCTGATCGCGGTCTGGGCCCTGGTGGCGGCGGTACGCCACCGGGCGCCGGACCGGCTCCAGTTCGTCGGCCTGGCCGTGCTGGAGGTGGCCCTGCTGGCGCTGGCCGTGGTGGCGCTGGTCGCGCTCGGCGGCGGCGAGCGGCCGGGCGAGCCGGGGGCGTTCTTCGGCTACCTGGTGACGCTGGTCTGCCTGCCGCCGCTGGCGTGGGTGCTGGCCCGGATGGAGCCGACCCGGTGGGGCTCGGCCATCGTCTGCGCCGTCTGCCTGGTCACCCCGGTGGTGGTGGTCCGGTTGCAGCAGACCTGGGAGGTCGTCGGTGGCTGAGCAGCGGGCCACGAACCGGGGGCCGGGCCGGTTGCTGATCGCGGTCTACATCCTCTTCGCCATCGCCGCGACCTCGCGGGCCGGGCTACAGATCGCCACGAAGTTCGACGAGGCGCCGGTGGCGTACCTGCTCTCCGCGCTGGCCGCGCTGATCTACATCGTGGCGGCGGTCGGGCTGGCCCGGGCCGGTCACACCGGCCGCCGGGTCGCGCTGGCCTGCTGCTCGGTGGAGCTGCTCGGGGTGCTCGGCGTCGGCATCCTCAGCCTGGCCGACAAGGAGCTGTTCCCGGACGAGACGGTCTGGTCGGGCTTCGGGAGCGGCTACGGCTACATCCCGCTGGTGCTGCCGGTGCTCGGCCTGTTCTGGCTCTGGCGCACCCGGCACGACCCCGCCTGAGGGGTCGTGCCGGGCGGGACGGGCCCGGTCAGTCCTTGGGGCCGCCGGCCACGTAGATGACCTGGCCGGAGACGAAGGAAGCCCCCTCGCTGGCCAGGAACGAGATGGTGTGCGCGACGTCCTCCGGGCGGCCGGTGCGGCGCACCGGGATCTCCGCGGCGGCGTGCTGCTGGAGCGCCTCGAAGTCGACCTTCATCCGCGCCGCGGTGGCGGCCGTCATGTCGGTGACGATGAAGCCCGGCGCGACCGCGTTGACGGTCACCCCGAACGGGCCCAGCTCGATGGCGAGCGTCTTGGTGAAGCCCTGCAGGCCGGCCTTGGCGGCCGAGTAGTTCGCCTGGCCCCGGTTGCCCAGCGCGGACGTGCTGGAGAGGTTGACGATCCGGCCCCACTTCCGCTCGACCATGTGCTTCTGGGCGGCCTGGCTGAACAGGAACGCGCCGCGCAGGTGCACACCCATGACGGTGTCCCAGTCGGCGTCGGTCATCTTGAACAGCAGGTTGTCGCGGAGCACGCCGGCGTTGTTGACCAGCACGGTCGGCGCGCCCAGCTCGGCGGCGACCCGCTCCACGGCGGCCGCCACCTGGGCCCGGTCGGAGACGTCGGCGCCGACGCCGAGCGCCCGCCCGCCGGCGGCGGCGATGGCGTCCACGGTCTCCTTGGTGGCCGACTCCTCGATGTCGACCACGGCGACGGCCATGCCGTCGGCGGCCAGCCGTCGGGCGGTGGCCGCGCCGATGCCGCGCGCGGCTCCGGTCACGATGGCGACGCGGGGCTCCTCCGACATGATTACCTCCCGGTAACTTGGGCTCGATCGAAGGAGCTTAGCGCCGGGCCCGCCGTCAGAGCCTGGTGCCCCGGCAGATCCGGATCCACCGGTAGCCGTAGCCGGCCAGCTTCAGCCGGTCCAGCTTGCCGACCTCCTCGTAGTTGCGGTCGGTGAGCACGTCGATCGGCAGGTCGGCCTCGGGGGCGAGGACGCTCAGGTCCACCTCGACGTCCTCGGTGCCCAGGTTGTGCAGGAAGACCATCGTCCCGGTCCGCCCGTCGGCCCGGTGCGCCAGCACCCCGGGCGGCATCGGCACGTCGATGTGGCTGGTGCTCCCCGAGCCGATCTCCGGGGCCTCGCGGAGGGTACGGATCATCCGCTCGAACCAGCCCAGCAGCGACCTCGGGTCCTTGCGCTGGGCGGTCACGTTGACCTGCTGGTAGCCGTACTCGCCCTTGTCGATCACCGGCCGGACCAGCTTCTCCGGGTCGGCGGTGGAGAAGCCGCCGTTCTCCTTGTACGACCACTGCATCGGGGTGCGGATCGCCTCCCGGCCGGGCAGCGACAGGTCCTCGCCCATCCCGATCTCCTCGCCGTAGCGCAGCACCGGCGTGCCGCGCAGCGAGAACTGGAGCGCGTACGCCAGCTCGATGCGGCGGCGGTCGTTGCCGAGCATCGAGGCCAGCCGGCGGCGGATGCCCCGGCCGTAGAGGCGCATGTCCTCGTCGGGGCCGAACTGCTCGTACACCTGGTTGCGCTGTTCGGCGGTGAGCCGGGACAGGTCGATCTCGTCGTGGTTGCGCAGGAAGGTGGCCCACTGCCCGCCCTCGGGCAGGGCCGGGGTGTCCCGCAGCGCCTCGATCACCGGCTCCGGGTCGTGCCGGGCCAGGGCCAGCATGAGCCGCCCGTTCATCATGAAGTCGAAGAGCATGTGGATCCGGTTGGCCGAGCCGCCGCTGTCGCCGAAGTAGACCGGCAGCTGGTCGGGCTCGACGTTCGCCTCGGCCAGCAGGACCGCGTCGCCCCGCCGCCACTGCACGTGCTGGCGCAGCTCGGTGAGGAACTCCAGGTCCTTGGGCGAGTTCGGGTTGCCGGCCTCGGTCAGCTCGATGATGAACGGCACCGCGTCCATCCGGAAGCCGGAGACGCCGAGCTGGAGCCAGAACGACATGATCTTCTTGATCTCGGCCCGGACCTCCGGGTTGGCGACGTTCAGGTCCGGCTGGAACTTGTAGAAGCGGTGGTAGTACCAGGACTTCGCGGTCCGGTCGTAGCTCCAGGTCTCGTTCTGCTCGCCGGGGAAGACCATGCCCTGGTGCCGGTCCGGCGGCGCCTCGTCGCTCCACACGTACCAGTTGCGGTACGGCGAGTCGGGTGAGGAGCGGGCGGACTGGAACCAGGGGTGCTCGTCCGAGGTGTGGTTGACCACCAGGTCGATGATCACCCGGATGCCCCGGTTCCGCGCCTGGTGCAGCAGCTCGGCGAAGTCGCCGAGGGTGCCCAGCCTCGGGCTGACGTTGTAGAAGTCGGTCGCGTCGTAGCCGTCGTCCCGGTTCGGCGACGGGTGGATCGGGTGCAGCCAGAGGCAGGTCACCCCGAGCCGGGCGAGATAGTCGAGCCGCCCGATCAGGCCGCGGAAGTCACCCACCCCGTCCCCGTCGGAGTCGGCGAACGTGTCGACGTCGAGGCAGTAGACCACCGCCTCCTGGTACCACCTGTCACCCATGCCCGGTTTACTTCTCCGGTTGCCGACCCCGGCAAACCCACGACCGGCCCGTCCGGCCGGTACGGTGCCGGGATGAGTGCCGACACCCACGCCCTCGACTGGTCCGCCGGCACCTGGCTCAACCCGCCGGAGCGGGCCGACCCCGCCGGCGACGCGCTGCTGGTCGAGCCGGGTGCGGGCAGCGACCTCTGGCGCCACACCAGCTACGGCTTCGTGCACGACGACGGCTCCGCGCTGCTCGCCCCGTTTCCCGTGGACAGTGCCGTGGAGGTCAGCTTCCGGCTCGACTACGCCGCCCAGTTCGACCAGGCCGGGGTGCTGGTCCGGGTGGACGAGCGGCGGTGGACCAAGGCCGGCGTGGAGGTCAGCGACGGGCAGCCGCAGGTCGGCGCGGTGGTCACCGACGAGCGGTCGGACTGGTCGGTGGCCCCGGTGCCGGAGTGGTCGGGCCGGGACGTGACGGTCCGGGTCAGCCGGGCCGGGGACGCGCTGACCGTCCGGGCGAGGGTGGACGCCGAGCCGTGGCGGCTGGTCCGGGTGGCGCCGCTCGACCCGGGGGCCGAGGCGGCGGCCGGGCCGTACTGCTGCTCGCCCAGCCGGGGCGGCCTGGTGGTCCGCTTCACCGGCTGGCGGCGGGGGCCGGCGGACGCCGCGCTGCACCCGGAGGGGTGAGTGGGTCCGGTCACCGGCAGGTGTGACGAGCGCCCGCCGGGGTACCGGTTACCGATCCCCCGGCACCGCGCGGAAGGACGCCCATGGCACTCGCCCAGAACGTCGACCCGAACCAGTTCACCGGGCTGACCGGCTGGGTGGCGAGCGTGATCGACTCGTTCGGCGCGGTCGGGGTGGCCCTGCTCGTCGCCCTGGAGAGCATCATCCCGCCGATCCCGAGCGAGATCGTGCTGGCCATGGCGGGCTACCTCGCCGCCGAGGGCCGGTTCAACGTGGTGCTGATCGTGCTGGCCGCCACGGCCGGCTCGCTGCTCGGCGCGCTGGTGCTCTACTGGCTCGGCGCGGCGCTCGGCGAGGAACGGCTCAAGCGCTGGCTCGACCACATCCCGCTGGTGGACCGGGAGGACCTGGAGAAGGCGGACCGCTGGTTCGAGCGGCACGGCCGGTGGGCGGTGCTCATCGGCCGGGTGGTGCCGGTGGTGCGCAGCCTGGTCTCCGTGCCGGCCGGCGCGAACCGCATGCCGCTGGGCGAGTTCGTCCTGCTCACCACGCTGGGCAGCGGGGTGTGGAACGCGCTGATCGTCGGGGCCGGTTTCGCCCTCGGCACGCGCTGGCAGGAGGTCGACCGCTACAGCCACTGGTTCAACTACGCGATCTTCGCTGTCTTCGCCGTGATGATCGTGACCTGGGTGGTCAAGAAGGTGCGCCGGCGGCGCGCCCGGCAGTCGGTGACCGCCGGGCGCTGACCGCGGCAGGGGATCAGAATCCCGCGGTGATGGTGGTGAACTCCCAGGTGTTCTGGGCGATGCCGGAGCAGTTGGACACCACCCCGCCGCCCGCGCAGGGCCGGTCCCGGTTGACCGACCAGAAGGTGAACCGGGCGAGGCCGCGGGCCTTGGCCCAGTCCCGGATCTGGGTCCAGGTGGCCGGGGTGGTCAGCTCCTGCTGGTCGGAGAGGCCGTTCATGCCGGAGATGCCCATGTGGGCGTAGGCGGTGGCGTCGGACCAGCCGAAGGCCGTCTTCAGCGCGTTCTTCAGGCCCTCCGACGCGTTGACCGTGCTCTGGTACATGTTCGCGCCGCCGCCGAAGTCGAACGGCATGATGGTGAAGACGTCGATGTTGGCGCCCTTCGCCGCGGCCTGGTTGATCAGCCGGGTGCCGTAGTACGACGGCCCGGTGGTCGAGGTGCCGAAGGTGACGATCGTCTTGATCCCGGGGTTGTTCTGCTTGACGATCTTCAGGGCGTCGAGGATCCGGTCCTGGACCACCTCGTTCTCGAACTCGTCGCTGTTCTCGATGTCGATGTCGATGGCCTTGAGCCCGTAGGCGTTGATGACCTGCTGGTAGGCGCCGGCCAGCGCGCTCGCCGAGGAGCAGTTCGGGCCGAGCTTGTTGCCGCTCCAGCCGCCGAAGGACGGGATGATGTCGCCGCCGGCCGCCTTGATCGCGGCGATGGTGCTGGCGTGCGTGCCGCCGGTGAGCGGGCCGGTGCCGTCCCAGGCCGGGGTGCAGCCCCCGCCGGAGAGCACGAATGCGATGGTGAACCACTTGATCCCGGTCGCCCCCATCACCGTGGACGGCGCGGGCGGGTCGCCCCAGCCCGGGTAGAGGTAGGGCGCGGCGGCCATCACGCCGCCTCCCCCGCCGGTGCAGCCGGTGGTGGTCGCCGACACCGCCGGCGACTTCGCCGACTCCCCGCTGGCGTTGTACGCGGCCACGGTGTAGCTGTGCCCGGTGCAGGCGGCCAGCCCGGAGACGGTGGCCGAGGTGCCGGTGACGGTGGCCCGCACGGTGCCGCCCTCGTAGACCCGGTAGCCGGTGACCGTGCCGGAGACGGCGTTCCAGGCCAGCGAGACCGAGGTGTTGGTGGTGCCGGTGACCCGGAGGCCGCCGGGGGTGGCCGGGGCGCCGGGGTTGCCGCCGCCCCCGCCGGTGCACGAGCCGCCGTTGACCGTGCAGTTGGTCGGGTCACCGGTGCCGTTGACGATGAAGCCGAAGCTGGTGCTGGCGCCCGGGGCGAGGGTGCCGTTCCAGGACTGGTTCACCGCGGTGACGTGCTGGCCGGAGGTGGTCAGCCGGGCGTCCCAGAACGAGCCGAGCGTGCTGCCGGCCGGCAGGTCGAACTGGACGTTCCAGGAGGAGATGCTGGCCGAACTGTTGTTGGTGACGGTGAATTTCGCCTCGTACCCGCTGCTCCAGGTGGAGGTGCGGACGAAGGCGGCGGTGGCGGCGGAGGCGGGCGACGCGGCCAGTAGGGTGCCCGCGACCAGGGCGGCGGCGAGCGCGGCGGCCAGTGTCGCGATGCGGGTGGAGCGCAGTCTCACGGCGTCCTCCAGGACGTGGTGGCGGAGGGTGGGAATTTACGACCGTCGACGTGCGCTCATTATTAAGAGTGTTAACTGTTTCTGTCCAGAGGCGGATCCGGGGGTCCCCGCGGGGACCCCCGGCCCGGCCGGCTCAGCGCCGGAAGGTGAACCAGTTGACGTTGACGAAGTCGGCCGGCTGGCCGCTGCTGAAGGTCAGGTAGACCGTGTGGCGGCCGGTGACCGCGGCGACGTTGCCCGGCACCGAGCGCCAGCTCTGCCAGCCGCCGGTGTTGGCGACCGCGAAGCTCCCGATCGGCGGGTTGGTCGGACTGTCCACTCGGACCTGGACCAGCCCGCTCACCCCCGCCGGCGCGCCGGAGGCGACCCGGGCCACGAAGTCCCGCGGCGGGGTGGCGCCGAAGTCCACGTTGTCGTAGCGGGCCCAGTCGCCGTTGGCCAGCCAGCCGATGTCCTGGCCGCCCTCGGCGCAGGCCTCCACCTGCACCCCGTTCTGCCCGGTGAACGCCTCGGCCTGGATGGTCGAGTAGGCGTCCACCACCCCGCCCGGCGGCGGGGTGGTCGGGGTCGGCGACGGGGTGCCGCCGCCACCGCGGGTGTAGGCGGCCACGTAGTCGACAAGCATCGGCCGGCCGGAGACGGTCGACGCGGTGGGCGTGGTGGAGCCGGCCACCCCGTTCGGGAAGCCGCCGCCCATCGCCACGTTGAGCAGCAGGAAGTAGCCGGCGTGGTTGGTCATCTGACCCCAGTACGGCTCGCCGACCTGGCTCTGGCTGACGGTGTGGAAGAGCTGGCCGTCGACGTACCAGCGCAGCTGCTGCGGGCTGATGGAGGCGTCCCACTCGAACCGGTAGGTGTGGAACGCCGACTGGCAGGTGCTGCCCGGGCAGGCGCGGGAGTTGCCGATGCCGTTGAACTCGTTGCACGGCCCGCCCGGGGCGACGCCGCAGTGCAGCACTCCCCAGACCGAGTTGATCCCGTTGACGTTCTCCATCACGTCGAACTCGCCGATGCCCGGCCAGTTCTGGTAGTTGCCCCGGTACGGGGAGCCGAGCGCCCAGAACGCCGGCCAGTAGCCGGCCGCCTGGGCGCCGGTCACGTTCGGCATCTGGATCCGGCCCTCCAGGGCGAGCACTCCCCCGGCCGGCGGCTTGAAGTTGGCGCGGACCGTCTCGATCCGGGCCGAGGTCCACCGGCCGGCGGCGTCCTTGAGCGGGGTGATGCGCAGGTTGCCGGCGCCGTCCTGGGCCAGGTTGGCGGTGCTGCTGGTGTAGGTCTGGATCTCACCGGTGCCCCAGTTGGCCGGGCCGCCCGGGTAGCTGGTGCCCGTGTCGATGATCCAGTTGGCGGAGGAGGGCAGGGTGCCGGCCGCGCCGGTGAAGTCGTCGCTCCACACCAGGCTCCAGCCGCTGGGGGGCGGCGGCACGGCGGCGTGCGCGGACATGGTGACGGTGGCGAGGGCGGTGGTGGTGGCGAGCACGGCGGCCGCCAGGGAGAGCCGCCGGCGTGACCGGCGCACGGCGGAGGGGGCGGCCGCAGCCGCCGGGACAGGGTTCATCGGGGTGCCTCTCTGCGGGGACGGGCAGGAGAGAGCGCTCTCTGAGGCGTTTTCTACGCGCCCGCCCCCGCACTTGTCAACGTCCGTCGATGCCCTCCGGCCGCGGCCGGCGCAGCACCACCTGCTCCAGCAGGGTCCACGCCGTCGTGGTGACCAGGTAGAGCACCGCCGCGAGCGGCACCACCAGCGCCACCAGCACCGTGGTGTAGGGCAGCAGCGGCACCAGGCGGCCCAGCACGGCGGCGCCCGGGCCCTCGGCCGGCGCACCGGCGATGGTGCCGGTGGCTGCGGCCGCCTGGCGCGCCCGCCGCGACGACCACCAGGCCAGCACGAGCAGCGCCGCCAGCAGCACCCCGAAGACCGCCACCACCGGGCCCGTGAGCCCGTCGCCCAGGTGCCACCCCAGGGGTACGCCGGCGAGCTTCTCGTCCAGCAGGTGCGGGTGCCCGTCGCCGGTGGCGAAGAGCCGGTACATGACCAGGAAGAACGGGGCCTGCAGGAGCGCCGGCAGGCAGCCCGCGACCGGGCTGGCCCCGGCCCGGCGGTAGAGCGCGAACAGTTCGCTCTGCAGGCGGCCGGGGTCGTCGGCGTACCGCCGCTGGAGGTCGCGGACCTCGGGGGCGAGCGCCGCGCGGCGCCGCTCCCCGCGGACCTGGGCCAGGGTGAGCGGCGAGATCAGCAGCCGGACCCCGATGGTGAACAGGACGATCGCGGCGGCCGTGGCCGCCCCGCCGGTCAGCGGGGCGAGCGTGTCGGCGAGCCAGGTGACGACGGTGGCGGCGGCGGAGGCCGCGGCGTGCAGTGGTGCGAAGGCGAGCATGGGGAAACCCCTCGGTCCGATTCCCGGATGCCCCGGCGGGACGACGCGTCCCGGCGGGACGGATGACGACGGAACCGGCCGCGTGGCGAGGCGCGGCTACGCGGCCGAGGGGCGGAGCCCCGGCGCGCGGGGACGCGGCCGTCCCGGGGCGTCCGGGTCGACCTGCCGGGGCACCCGCCGCTGCCGGGCGCGGGCCCGCAGGGCGGCGGCCCGCCGGCCGCCGGGCGGCGTGGGCAGCGCCCGGACCCGCAGCGCGAGCAGCGCGGCGAGCAGCAGCGCGGCGGCCACCGCCGCGCCGGCGAGCAGGCCGGTGGGGCGGTCCGCGAGCAGGGTGAGGGCGTACGCCCACGTCCCCGTCACCAGCATCCCGACCACACGCCGACTCTAGAACCCGTTGTCACGTCCCCGGAGCCGATCGCCCGCCAAGCCGCCCGGCCGACCTCGGTCACCGTCCGCGACCTCGTGCTCAGGCCAAACGGGGTGTCTCGGCGGCCGCCCGGCGCACGCCCGGGCGGCTCGCCGTCCGCGCGGAATCCCCGTCCGGAGCCCGGGATCCGTGACCCACGAACGGGGGACGACAACCGGCGCGTACGCGGCGACACGCCGCCCGGGGCGTTTTCCGCGGCCGACACGGTGGGTAACAGGGCGTCGACCGCGCGGCACGGTGCCGCGACCGGTACGGAGCGGACGGTGGTCTCGATGAGCGGGTCAGTGGCGGAGCGGGAACGGAGCGCCGCACCGGGCGGCACGGACCTGCTGACAGTCGGCGTGGAGGAGGAGTTCCTGCTCGTCGACCCGCACACCGGGGCCGCCGTGCCCGCCGTCGACCTGGTGATGGAGCAGGTGCCGGCCGAGCTGCGGGGCCAGGTGGAGCGGGAGTTCCAGACCAGCCAGATCGAGATCGGCAGCCCGCCCGGGCTGGAACTCTCCTCGATCCGGCACTCGCTCGGGATGCTCCGCGCCGAGCTGGCCGCCGCCGCCGAGCGGGCCGGCGTCCGGCTGCTGGCCATCGGCACCGGGCCGGTGGACGGCCCGGTGCCGCCGGTGGTGGACAAGCCCCGCTTCGACCGGATGATCGAGCGGTTCCGGCTGCTGGTGCCGGGGCCGGGCAACAACGGCATGCACGTGCACGTCGGCATCCCGGACGCGGAGACCGGGGTGCAGGTGCTCAACCACGTCCGGCCCTGGCTGCCCATCCTGCACGCGGTCACCGCCAACTCCCCGTTCGCGAGGGGCGAGGACACCGGCTACGCGAGCTGGCGCTCGGTCGAGTGGGAGCGCTGGCCCTCGGTGGCGCCCACCCCCTGGCTCGACTCGCACGAGCACTACGAACGGCTCATCCGGCAGCTCATCGCCAGCGGCGTGATGCTCGACGAAGGAATGCTCTACTGGTACGCCCGACTCTCCGCCAAGTACCCGACGGTGGAGATCCGGATCGGTGACGTCTGCCCGTCGGTGGACGACGCGGTGCTGGTCGCCGCCCTGGTCCGGGCCCTGGTGGCGACCGCCATGACGGAGATCGCCGAGGGTCGGCCGGCCATCAACACCGACCACCACCTGCTGGTCGCGGCGCACTGGCGGGCGGCCCACGACGGGCTGGAGGGCGAGGGCGTCGACCTGACCGACGGCGAGCTGCGCCCCGCCTGGGAACTGCTGGACGGGCTTGTCGAACGGGTCCGCCCGGAGCTGGAGCGGCACGGCGACCTCGACCGGGTGACCGACCTGCTGGGCGGGCTGCGCCGGCACGGCAGCGGCGCCGCGCGGCAACGGGCGGTGTTCGCGCGTACCGGCAAAATGGTCGACGTGGTCGCGGACGTGGCCCGGCAGACCCGGGGCTGAGCCGCCCCCACGGGCCCGGCCATGACAGGATGGGCGTCGTGGCGGAGCGGATGGTCGTCGTCGGCGGGGACGCCGCCGGAATGGCGGCGGCGTCCCAGGCCCGGCGCCGCCGCGACCGGGACGACCTGGAGATCGTGGCCTTCGAGCGGGGCCACTTCACCTCCTACTCGGGCTGCGGCATCCCGTTCTGGGTCAGCGGGATCGTGGCGGAGCGGGACCAGCTGATCGCCCGGGATCCGGCCACCTTCGCCGACAAGTTCGACATCGAGGTCCGGCTGCGCCACGAGGTCACCGCCATCGACCTCGACCGCCGCGAGGTGGTCGCCCGGGACCTGGACGGCGGCGGCGAGGTCCGCGCCGGCTTCGACACCCTGGTGTACGCGACCGGCTCGAGCCCGATCCAGCCCGAGTGGGCGCGCGGCGGGCCGGCCGGGGTGTTCGGCATGCAGACCCTCGACGACGGCACCGCCCTGCTGGACTGGCTGGAACGCGAGCCGAAGCCCCGCCGCGCGGTGGTGGTCGGCGGCGGCTACATCGGCGTCGAGATGGCCGAGGCGCTGCTGCACCACGGGCTCTCGGTCGACCTGGTCGAGCAGGCCGACCAGCCGATGTCCACGGTGGACCCGGACATGGGCGAGCTGGTGGCCGAGGCGATGCGCGCCACCGGCATCGGCATCCGTTCCGGCCGGACGGTCACCGGCCTGGAGGAACGGGACGGCCGGATCGCCGCCGTGGTCACCGACGAGGGGCCGATCCCGGCCGACGTCGTGGTGCTGGGCCTCGGCGTACGCCCGAACGTCGCCCTCGCCGAGGCCGCGGGGCTGCCGATCGGCCCGTCCGGGGCGATCCGCGTCGACCGCCGGATGCGGGTGCCCGGCGCGCCCGGTGTCTGGGCGGCCGGCGACTGCGTGGAGTCGCTGCACCGGGTCAGCGGCATGCCGGTGCACATCCCGCTGGGCACCTACGCCAACAAGCAGGGCCGGGTCGCCGGGATCAACATCGGCGGCGGGTACGCCACCTTCCCCGGCGTCATCGGCACGGCGGTGACCAAGGTCTGCGACCTGGAGGTCGGGCGCACCGGCCTGCGCGAGCGGGACGCCAGGGAGGCCGGCTTCGAGTTCGTCACCGTCCTGGCGGAGTCGACCAACCGGGCCGGCTACTACCCCGGCGCCCGGCCCATGACCGTGAAGCTGATCGCCGAGCGGCCCAGCGGCCGCCTGCTGGGGGCGCAGATCGTCGGCTGGTCCGAGGCGGCCAAACGGATCGACCCGCTGGCCGTCGCGCTGTGGAACAACATGACGGTGGACGACATGACCGGGCTCGACCTGGGCTACGCGCCGCCGTACGCGCCGGTCTGGGACCCGGTGCTGATCGCCGCCCGCAAGGCCGTCGACACCCTCACCCACGCGGGGCGGTAGGCGCACGCTCTTTGTCGGGGGGCGGCGTTAACTTGAGCGGGCTGTCGCCGGTTCCGGCCCTTCCCCTCGGAGGCTTACCCCCATGTCGCAGGAGACGACCTACCTCGAACTGTCCGAAGTGGACGGTGGAGCGCACAAGTTCTACGAGGTCGTGGTCGACGACACCACGATGACCGTGCGCTACGGCCGGATCGGCGATCAGGGCCAGGTGAAGATCAGCAACTATCCGGACAACGCCCGCGCCCGGGCCGCCGCCGCCAAGAAGATCGGCGAGAAGATCCGCAAGGGGTACGCGCCGGCGGTGCCCGGCGTACGCCAGAAGCGGGCGGTCTCCCGCCGGCAGATCGTCAGCACCCGCTCCACCGCCCGCACCGCCCCGGTCCTCTGGCGCTACGCCTCCGGCGCGCCCGCGTTCGGCATCTTCATCGACGGGCGGACCTGCATGGTGGGCAACGAGCACGGCGTGATCACCACGCTCGACCACGACGCCCGGGTGCTGCACCAGGTCCGCCTCCCCGACGGGGTGAAGTGCATCGTGGCCGACGACGCCTGGATCTACGCGGGCTGCGACGACGGCAACGTCTACGACCTCTCCGGCAAGGTGCCCCGGGTGGCCTACGCGATCGCCCCCGACATCGACATCTACTGGCTGGACATCCACGACGGCGTGCTGGGCGTCTCCGACCGCGAGGGCGGCATCGCCGCCGTCGACCACGAGGACGAGTTCCTCTGGCGCCGGCCGGGGCGCGGCCGGTCCGCCTGGATGGTGCGGTGCGACCCCGACGCCCTCTACCACGGCCACTCGCAGGGGGTCACCGGCTACGACTGGCGGACCGGGCGGGAGCTGTGGCACACCCGCACCGGGGCGGTGCTCTTCGGCTGGCAGGAACGCGACGCCGTGTTCGCCGGCACCGGCACCCGCGAGGTGGTGCGGCTGCGCAAGGACGGGCGCGCCGAGCGGGCCTACCGGTGCGACGCCGCGGTCTTCTCCTGCGCCACGGCCGAGGGCGGCCGGTACGTCTTCGCCGGCGACAGCGCCTCCTCGATCTACTGCTTCGACGAGGCCGGCAACCGACTGTGGAAGCTCGGCACCGGCTGCGGCTCGGCGTACTCGATGCAGTACCACGACGAGCGGCTCTACGTGGTGACCACCGGCGGCTACCTGGCCTGCATCGACGCCAGCGAGCCGGCGATCCGGGCCGCCGAGGCGGGCAGCGTGCCGGAGGTGGTCGACGTGAAGGCCCCGGCCCGGCTGCCCGAGCCGGCCGCCTGGACCAGCGTGGAGGTGACCACCGACGACCGGTCCGGCGTGGTGGTGCAGTGCGTCGAGCAGGGCGGCCGGATGCGCATCCACGTGCTCTCCGACGGCTACCGGCGGGACTGGTCGGTGCAGTTCCCCAAGGGCATCCGGGAGCCGGGGGCGCGCTACCTGGTCACCGAGGTCCGGGAGGCGGGCCGGGGCGGCTTCTACCGGGCGTACGGCGACATCCGCCGGCTGCGCTGAGCGTTGTCGGGGCCCGCGTCCCCCCGGAGGATGGCCGGATGGAGATCCCCGAGGGGCTGCGCTGGACGGAACGGTATCCGGCCGGCCGGGAGTGGCTCACCACCCTGCCGGACCGGCTGTCCGAATGCGTGGCGCGCTGGGAGCTGCGGGTCGGCCCACCCTTCGCGTACGCGTTCGCGTCGCTGGCCATGCCGGCCGAGTTGCCGGACGGCACCCCGGCGGTGCTCAAGCTCCAGTACCCGGACGACGACAGCGTGCACGAGGCGACCGCGCTGGCGTACTGGGCGGGCCGGGGCGCGATCCGGCTGCTGGCCCACGACCCCGAGCGGCGCGCGCTGCTGGTCGAGCGCTGCGTGCCCGGCACCCCGCTGCACCGGCTGCCGCCCGACGCGGCGCTCGACGTGGCGGTCGGCCTGCTGCCCCGGCTCGGCGTGCCGGCCGGCCCGCCGTTCACGTCGCTCGCCGAGGAGGCGGCCGGCTGGGCCGAACGGCTGCCGGTCAAGTGGGAGCGGCTGAACCGGCCGTTCGAGCGGCGGCTGCTGGACGCCGCGCTCGGGCTGCTCGCCGAGCTGGTGCCCAGCCAGGGCGAGCAGGTGCTGGTCAACCAGGACCTGCACGCCGGCAACGTCCTGGCGGCCGGCCGCGAGCCGTGGCTGGTCATCGACCCGAAGCCGCTGGTCGGCGAGCGGGAGTTCGGGGCGGTGCCGCTGGTGCGCGGCCCCGAGCTGGGCGACTCCCCCGCCGCGCTCCGGCACCGGCTGGACCGGCTCAGCGCCGAGCTGGGCCTGGACCGGGAGCGGGTACGCGGCTGGGCGGCCGTGCACACGCTGGCGTGGAGCATCGGCGAGGGCGAGGTCTTCCCGCACCAGGTCGAGACAGTCCGCCGGCTGCTCGGGATGCGGTGACCGGCCCCGGGAACCGGTCACCCTCCCCCGCGGGTCAGGCCGGATACGGGGCGGCCTCGCGGGCCGTCCGCAGGGCCCCGGCCCACCAGGCGAGCTGGTCCAGCAGGGTCTTGGCGTACCCGGACGCCGCGGTATCCAGCGGCTGGCCGTCCTGCCAGCTCAGGTAGTAGTTCGGGAAGGCCAGCCCGTCGCGGATGGTCACCGCGTGCAGTTCGGTGAGCACGTTCTCCAGGTGCAGCACGGCGTGCCGGCCGCCGGCCGCGCCGCCGTAGCTGACGAAGGCCACCGGCTTGGCCGTCCACTGGGTGAAGTGCCAGTCGATGGCCGCCTTCAGCGCGGCCGGGTAGCTGTGGTTGTACTCCGGGGTGACCAGGATGAACGCGTCCGCGTCCCCCAGCGCGGCGGTCAGCGGCGCCATGGCCTCCGGGCGCGGGTACGCGTCGCCCGCGACCTTCGGTGACTCCGCCGGCAACGCCAGCGGGATCTCGACCCCGGCCAGGTCGACGATGTCGACCTCGAACCCGCCGTGCTCGCGCGCCCGCTCGGCGACCCAGGACGCGATGACCGGCCCGAACCGGCCCTCGCGGACGCTTCCGATGACAATGGCCAACCTGTGCTTCTCGTTCATGCGCTCCACGGTCCGCCGCCGCGGCGGCGGCAACCAGACCGGGCGCAGGCTGGCCCCCGCAGGGCCACGCTACGCCGGCCGGGGCGGCCGGAACCCGCCCTAAACTTCCACCCATGGGTACGCCACTGGGCGACTTCGTCCGCGCCAAGCGCGACAGCCTCCAGCCGGAGTCCTTCGGCCTGCCCGATCGGGGCCGGCGCCGCTCCCCGGGACTGACCCGGGCGGAGGTGGCCACTCGCTCGGGGATCAGCGTGGAGTACCTGACGCGCATCGAGCAGGGCCGGGATCGCAACCCCTCGCACGCGGTGCTGCACGCGCTCGCGGACGGCCTGAGCCTGGATGCCGGGGAGCGGCACCACCTGCGCTACCTCGCCAAGATCACCGGCGGGGGCTGCCCGGGGCACCGGCCGCCGGCGCCGCCCAACCGCGAGGTACGGCCCACCGTGCGGGAGACCCTCCGGCTGCTCGAACCCGGGGTGGCGTTCGTCACCAACAAGCTGGGCGACGTGCTCGCGCATACGGGCGGGTTCGGGCTGGTCATGGGCGGGATCGGGCTGCTCGACGCCGACGAACCGAACCTGACCCGCTACGTGTTCACCGATCCGCGCGCCCGGAGCGTGTTCCCCGACTGGGACCAGGTGGCCGACGAGCGGGCCTTCGACCTGTGGCTCGGGCCCTCCGCGGAAAGCTCCGAGTGGTTCAGGGTCCAGCTCGCCCCCGTCGCCGGGCCGGAGTTCACCCGGCGGCTCCAACGGCACCTGCCGCCGCCACAGGTCCCGCTCCGGCTCGACCATCCCGCCGCGGGCGAGCTGCGCTGGCACCGGGAGAAGCTGGAACTGCCGAGCACCGACGCCCAGGAACTGGTCGTGCTCCTGCCCGCCGACGAGGCGACCGCGCAGGCCGTCGAGGGGCTCCGGCACCGCCGGCACGGCACCCTTCGCGCCGTCGGCTGAGCGAGCGACGCTCGGCCGCCCGTCAACCGTGGATCAGCGGGCCTGGCAGGTGGCGCACCAGTAGAGGTTGCGGCCGGCCAGCTCGCCGCGGCTGACCTCGGTGCCGCAGACGTGGCAGGGCGCGCCGGGGCGGCGGTAGACGTAGACCTCGCCGCCGTGCCGGTCGACCCGGGGCGCCCGCCCCATCGCCTCCGGCAGGTGGTCGTCCCGCACGGTGTCGATCCGGCCCCGCTCGACGGCGACGGTCATCAGCGCGACCAGATCGGCCCAGAGTTCCGCCCAGCCGGCCGGGGTCAGCTCCCGCCCGGGCAGCAGCGGCGGCAACCCGGCCCGGAACAGCGCCTCGACCACGAAGATCAGGCCGGTGCCGGCCACCACCGACTGGTCCAGCAGCAGCGCGGCGAGCGGCGTGGAGCTGCGCCGGATCCGGGCGTACGCCCGCTCGGGGTCGGCGTCGGCGCGCAGCGGGTCGGGGCCGAGCCGGTCGCGCAGCGCGGCCACCTCGGGCGGGGTGAGCAGCTCGCACGCGGTCGGCCCGCGCAGGTCCAGCCAGTGCCGGTCACTGCTCAGGCGCAGCCGGATCTGGCCGACCGGGGGTGGCGGCTCGCCGGGCCCGTCGGTGACCTTGCCGTAGAGCCCCAGGTGCACGTGGAGGGTCAGCTCGCCGGCGTAGTGGTGCAGCAGGTGCTTGCCGTACGCCTCGGTGCCCTCCAGGAGGGTGCCGCTGAGCCGGGCCGCGCCCTCGGCGAAACGGCCCTGCGGGCTGGCGGCGTGCACCTTGTCGCCGGCGAAGAGCTCGGCGTGCCGGGCCGCCAGGCGGTGGATGGTGTGTCCCTCTGGCACGACGGCAACGGTAGCCCGCCGGCCCGGACGGCGCCGACGAGGAGCGACGGGGCGTCGACGGGTGTCGACCTGTCCGCCACGGGGTACCTCCTCCCTGTCATGCGCGGTCTCCGCGCCGGAGTTCAGGAGGTGTCGAAGTGAAGATTCTGTCCCGCCGGAACGGCCCGGCGCGAACCGATGACGTGAACGGCGACGGGGTGGTCGACGACCGCGACCGGGTCGGCGACCGGGTGGACGACAGGCCGGTGGTCACCGACCGGGACGAGGAGCGGACCACGTACCGCAGCGCCGCCACCGCGACCGACGACGAGCGCGCCACCGACGCGGAGCGGCGCGCGGCGGACCGGGCCGCGGCGGCCCGGGCGACCACCGCCCGGCCGCTCGACGCGGACGGCCGGCGCACCCGCCCGACGGCCGGACCGGACCCGGACCTGGAGCGCACCGTCGACCTCGATCACGACGGCCGGCCGGACCGGCCGGCTGACCGGGTCCCGGCGGTGGAGCGGGTGGAGCCGTTCACCACGAAGCGGCCCCGGGCCAGCCTGCTCGCCACCCTCGGCCTGGTCGTCTCGGTGGTCGGCGCGCTCTTCGTGCTCTCCGGCACGCTCGCCGGCTACGGCATCGGCCTCGGCGCGCTCGGCGCGGTGCTGGCCGTGCTCGGCCTGATCGCCACCCGCCGCCGGCACGTGGCCGGCAAGACCGACGCGCTGATCGGCGTGGCCGTCGGCCTCGCCGCCGTGGTGCTCGGCATCGTGGCCATGACCGGCCAGTTCGACTGGCCGACCGCCGACGGCGACTGGGTGGGCCGGTTCCGGGAGTGGCTCGACTCACAGTTTGCGGATCTCTTCTGACGGGCAGTTTCCCGGTCGCCGGCGCAGCGCCGGCACGCCCGATCAGCTCTGGTGGTTCACCAGCCGGGCACACCTCTTTCGGGGGCGGCGGTTCGCCGCCCCCGAAGTGTGTCCGGGGTCAGTCGGCGGCCGCGGCCACACCCTCGCGGGCGTCGAGCAGCTCCTCCCAGTGCTCCCGGGCCCAGGCGCAGGCGACGTCCATCGGGCCGAGCAGGCTGCGCCCCAGCGGGGTGAGCGCGTACTCGACCCGCCCGGCCAGCACGGCCCGGCTGACCAGCCCGTCGGCTTCGAGCCGGCGCAGCGACCGGGTCAGGACCTTGGCGGTGACACCGCGCAGCGGCACCCGCAGCTCCGAGAATCGCCGGGGTCCGTCCGCCAGGCAGCGGACCACCATCCCGGCCCACTTGTCCCCGAACCGGATCGGCGACAGGTCCGAGGGGCAGAGCTCGTCGAACATCTCCGGGTCCAGCGGCGCGGCCATGCGCCCACCGTAGTCGGTATCCGGGTGGAAACCAGGCCGCCGGATAGCGTCCGCGCGGACGGCCGGCGACCCCGCCGGCCCGGACGACCAGGGAGAGGTACGTCGATGAGCAGGATCATCGTCTTCGGGGCCGGCGGCCGGGCGGGCCGGGCAACGGTGGAGGCGGCGCGGGACCGGGGCCACGAGGTGACCGCCGTGGTCCGCGACCCGGCCCGCCATTCGGATCTGACGGCCGGCGGCGGGGTGCGGGTGACCGCCGGGGACGTCACCGACGCCGACCGGGTCGCCGGCCTGATGGCCGGGCACGACGCGGCGGTGCACGCCGCCGCCGACCTGGCCGCGCCGCCGGACGTCTTCTTCCCGGCGGCGGCCCGGGCCACGCTGGCCGGGTCGCGCCGGGCCGGGGTGGGCCGGCTCGTGGTGGTCGGGCTCGCCTCGGTGCTGCCGACGGCCGACGGCGTGCCGCTCATGGACACGCCGGGCTACCCGCAGGAGTACCGGGGCTTCTACCTGGGGCACGCGGCCGGCACCGAGGTGCTGCGCCGGGCAGGTGGGGACGTCGACTGGCTGGTCCTCAGCCCGGCCGGTGACTTCGACCACGGCGGGACGCCCACGGGCCGGTACCGGTACGCCCCGGCCCGGGCCGCGAGCCGGATCACATACGCCGATCTGGCGTCGGCCGTGCTGGACGAGATCGAGCGGCCGGGGCACCGGCGGGTTCACCTGGGAGTGGAACGCGGCCGAGCGTGAACGCAACGATCCACCGGGATCGGTCGACCAGACGCAATGATCCGTCGCTGTACGCAACTTCTCGCGGTGGATGTCGTCGGCCCGGGCCGCATACCGTTGGACCACGGCGCCAGCCCGTGGGCCACGGTGGCCGGGCGCGCCCGACCCCTGGGAGCACGACATGACGATGGACGCGACCCGCCAGCGCTTCCTCATGTGCCGGCCGACGTACTTCGCCGTCGACTACGCGATCAACCCGTGGATGGACCCCACCGCCCCGGTCGACGCCGACCTGGCGATCCGGCAGTGGGAGCAGCTCCGCCAGACCTACCTCGACCTGGGCCACGAGGTCGAGCTGATCGACCCGGTCAGCGGCCTGCCGGACATGGTCTTCGCCGCCAACGGCGGCACCGTGATCGACGGCAAGGCCATGGCGGTGCAGTTCCGCGACCCGCAGCGCGCCGACGAGGCGCCCGCCTACCGGGCCTGGTTCGAGGCCGCCGGCTTCGAGATGTACGACCCGAAGCACGTCAACGAGGGTGAGGGCGACGTCCTGCTGGTCGGCGACCACCTGCTCGCCGGCACCGGCTTCCGCACCGCGCACGCCTCGCACGCGCAGCTCCAGGAGGTCTTCGGCTACCCGGTGATCACCATGCAGCTGGTGGACCCGCGCTTCTACCACCTGGACACCGCGCTCACCGTGCTCGACGAGCGGACCGTGGCGTACCTGCCTGAGGCGTTCTCCCCGGGCAGCCGGGCGGTGCTGCGCCGGCTCTTCCCGGACGCGGTCCACGCCACCATGGCCGACGCGGAGGTGCTGGGGCTGAACGCGGTCAGCGACGGGAAGCACGTGGTGCTGCCCGCGCAGGCCACCGACCTGGCCGCGAAGCTGCGCGACCGGGGCTACGAGACCATCGGAATCGACCTGTCCGAGCTGCGCAAGGCCGGCGGCGGACCGAAGTGCTGCACGTTGCGACTCCGTCAGGGAAAGGCAGTCAAGTGATCATCGACGACATGCTGCGGACGCCCTCCGCGGTACGGGACGCGGAGCGTCACACGGCGCACAACTACCACCCGCTGCCCGTGGTGATCTCCTCGGCCGAGGGCTCCTGGCTGACCGACGTGGACGGCCGGCGCTACCTGGACTGCCTGGCCGGCTACTCGGCGCTGAACTTCGGCCACCGGCACCCGAAGCTGATCGAGGCCGCGCACGCGCAGCTCGACCGGCTCACCCTGACCAGCCGCGCGTTCATCCACGACCAGTTCGCCGACTTCTGCCGCGAGCTGGCCGCGCTCTGCGGCAAGGACCTGGTGCTGCCCATGAACACCGGCGCCGAGGCGGTGGAGACCGGCATCAAGGTCGCCCGCAAGTGGGGCTACCAGGTCAAGGGCGTGACCCCGGGCCAGGCCAACATCGTGGTCGCCGAGGGGAACTTCCACGGCCGCACCACCACCATCGTCAGCTTCTCCACCGACGAGGACGCCCGCGCCGACTTCGGGCCGTACACGCCGGGCTTCACCGTGGTCCCCTACGGCGACCTGGCCGCGCTGACCGCCGCGATCGACGAGAACACGGTGGCCGTGCTGCTGGAGCCGATCCAGGGCGAGCAGGGCGTCGTGGTGCCGCCGGAGGGCTACCTGCCGGGCGTCCGCGAGGTCTGCACCGAGCGGAACGTGCTCTTCATCGCCGACGAGATCCAGTCGGGCCTGGGCCGCACCGGCGCCACGTTCGCCTGCGAGCACGAGGGCGTCGTTCCGGACATGTACCTGCTGGGCAAGGCGCTCGGCGGCGGCATCGTGCCGGTCTCGGCGGTCGCCGCGAACGCCGACGTGCTCGGCGTGCTCAAGCCGGGCCAGCACGGCTCGACCTTCGGCGGCAACCCGCTGGCCTGCGCGGTCGCCACCGAGGTGGTCCGGCTGCTGGCCACCGGCGAGTTCCAGCGCCGCTCGGCCGAGCTGGGCGAGCGGCTGCACGCCGGCCTGCGCGGGCTGGTCGGCAAGGGCCTGGTCGCGGTCCGGGGCCGCGGCCTCTGGGCCGGGCTGGACATCGACCCGGCGCTGATGACCGGCCGGGAGGCCTGCGAGCGGCTGATGGAGCGGGGCGTCCTGGCCAAGGACACCCACGGCTCGACCATCCGGCTCGCCCCGCCGCTGGTGATCACCGAGGCGGAGATCGACCACGCGGTGGCGCAGCTCGCCGCCGTGCTGGCCGGCTGATCCGCGTACGCGAGAAAGGGCGCCGGGACCACGACGGTCCCGGCGCCCTTTCGCGTCGCGTCAGGGGCGCGGCAGCCGCATCGCCATGGTCGGCGCCTCGGCCATCACCGAGGTCGGGCTGAACTTCGCGTCGCTGGCCACCTCGTCGGCGCGGCCGATCTGCACGCCCGGGTAGAGCTCGACGAGGTCGCCCTCGCCCAGCACCCGGGACTGCTGCGGGGCCAGCGTGATCCGGTCCGGCTCGGCCATCGAACCGCCCGGCCGCACGCCCGAGCCGTTGGTGCTGGTGTCCGTCACGATCACCTCGCCCACCCGCAGCTCGAACCGGACGTGGTTGCGGCTGATCCAGCGCCGCGCCTCGTCGTTGAGCCACTGGCCGAGCACGACCCCGCCGGTGGCGTCCGGCGCCCGACCGACCAGCACCGGCTGGGTCTCGGTGAGCACGAACCGCCGCCGGACCAGCCCGCCGATCCGCACCGCCAGCACCGCGGTACGCGGCCGCGGCCCGGCGTCACCGAGCCGGGCGCCGTGCCGGGGGCAGGTCGGCACGCCGTTGCGCAGCGTGGGTGGCGGCTGCCCGGCCGGGGCGCGGTCCACCCGGGCCAGGTCGGCGAAGGCGCCCCCGCCCCCACCGCCGCCGAACAGCGCGCACCCGGGCTCGGGGCAGCGCCACTGCCGGGCGAGCAGCTTCGTGCCGGCCGGCGAGCGGCTGCCGGAGGCCGGGCTCTGCCCGCCGCCGACGTGTGCGATGAAGACCGGACCGCCGGCGCCCGGCACCGGGGCGAGCACCCGACCGGGCTGGCCGAGCCACGGCCAGCGGCCGCCCAGCCCGTCGAACCGGACCCGGCTGAGCACCGGCAGGCCGAGCAGGTCGGCCACCTCCAGCATCCGGTCGCCGGGGTGGTCGAGCACCTCGACCAGGCCGTCGTCGGCCCAGCGCCGGACCACCATCCGCTCGTTGGAGGTCAGGTCCGCGTCGGAGAGCAGGGCCCGGTGCACGATCGCGTAGACCGGGACGCTGTCCTCCTCCAACTGCCGGGACAGCGCGTCGATCACCATGCCGAGCCGCAGCAGGCTGGCCGGCCGCCCGCCGTCCAGGTCCTGCCAGCGGATCACCTCGGCCAGGTCGACCACGGCCCGGGCCAGCGAGGGATCGGTGCAGACCCGACCCTCGATGGCGTCCAGCACCTTGCTGATCTCGAATCTCATGCCGCGCTCCGGACGGTGTCGTCGCTCCGCCGGGTCGGGGCCGGCCGCCCCGCCTCGGCTCGCACCGCCGCCGCGGTGAGCAGGTCTGCCATGCGACGACCCTACCGGCAGCGCCGATCGGCGCCGCCGCACGCACGCCGGAAATCGATCCCCGCCGCTCGACCGGCCCGCCCCGGCGGCCCCCGAGCGGGGTGCCGGGCGGGGCGCCAGCGCCTCCGCCCGGCCCGGCCGGCTCAGCCCTGCCGCAGCGGGCGGCCCACCTCGTGCAGGTGCGCCAACCCCTGCCGGTACGACTCGACAAGGCCCGTCTCCACGTACGGGATGCCCTGCTCGGCACAGAAGGCGCGGACGATCGGCCGGGCGCGCCGCAGGTTGGCCCGGGGCATGTTCGGGAAGAGGTGGTGCTCGATCTGGTAGTTGAGCGCGCCCAGCGCCACGTCGACGAACCGCCCGCCGCGCACGTTGCGCGAGGTGAGCACCTGCTTGCGCAGGAAGTCGAGATCGTCCTCGGCGGTGGGCATCGGCATGCCCTTGTGGTTCGGGGCGAACGCGCAGCCCATGTAGAGCCCCCACAGCCCCTGGTGGACGGCCGCGAAGAGCAGCGCCCGGCCCGGCGACATCACCGCGAACAGCAGGCCGAGGTAGCCGGCGGCGTGCGCGAGGAGCAACAGTCCCTCCACCGCGCGGTGCCGGACAGGGGTGCGCCACCGGCCGTCCGGCTCCCGGCCGACCAGCGCTCGCACGCTGGCCACGTGCAGCGCCAGCCCCTCCAGCAGCAGCAGCGGGAAGAACAGCCACGCCTGCCGCCGGGCCATCCACCGGCTCAGACCCCGGGTCGCCGTCGCCTGCTCGTACGTCCAGACCAGCGCGCCCGCTCCCACGTCCGGGTCCTCGTCGGCGTGGTTCGGGTTGGCGTGGTGCCGGTTGTGCTTGTCCACCCACCAGCCGTAGCTCAGCCCGACCGCGAGGTTCCCGGCGACCAGGCCGGCAACCTCACTCGGCCCGCGCCGGCGGAACATCTGCCGGTGGCCGGCGTCGTGACCGAGGAACGCCACCTGGGTGGTGGCCACCGCCATCAGCGCCGCCAGCGGCAGCTGCCACCAGGAGTCGCCGACCGCCACCACCGCGGCCCAGCCGGCCACGAAGGCGCCCAGGGTGAGCGCGATCCGGGCCGCGTACCGGCCGGGTCGCCGGTCGAACAGGCCCGCGGCGGCGACCCGGCGGGACAGCCGCGCGTAGTCGCTGCCCCGCCGTGCCGCCGGTGCCGTCAACGTCGATGAGGTCATCCGATCCCCCGCTCCCCGATCCGTGTGCCACGCCCGGCGGCGCGACTCTGCGTAACCGAGTCTGCCCGGATCGACTGCGCTGGGTAATCCTGGAAACCCCCCAGCCGGGGGTGGTGCTACCCCTACCTCATCCCGCCCACCGCGGCCCGGAGCCGGGCCAGGTCCCGCCGGCGGCGCTCGTAGGTGGCGGCCAGGGCGATCAGCGCCAGGCCGCCCAGGCCCAGGAAGATCCAGCGGGGCAGCAGGTCCCAGCCCCGGGCCAGCTCGTGCAGGGCCAGCGGCACCAGGGTCGCCGCGCCCAGCAGGACCGGCGCCTGCCAGCGCCGGGCCGCCCCGCCGAGCACCGCGCCGAGCGCCACCAGGCCGAGGGCCAGCCGGCGGGCCGGCTGCGGGTCCGGTGCGGCAAGCACCGAGACCAGGCTGGGCAGCAGCGCCGCGCCGAGCCCCGGGCCGAGCGCCAGCCAACTGTTCAGCCCGGGCCGGGACCGCAGGGCCAGCAGGCCCGCGCCGAGGGCGAGCGCCGCGGCCGGCAGGGTGTACGCCTCCAGCACCGCCACCCCACCGGCGGCCAGCAGCAGCCAGCCGCCGAGCAGCTCGCTGCCGCCGGCCACCGCCGCGAACCGCCACCGCCCGGCGGGCGTCTCGCCCCGGCGCAGCACCCGGACCGCCACGGCCACGCCCCACAGCACGCAGACCGCCGCCGCGTGCCGCAGCGCGCCGCCGGTGAGCAGCAGCGCCAGCAGGGCCACCGCCTGCGCCGCCGCCTCCAGCGCGACCGCCCCGACCGCCGGGCCGGCGCGATCCGGACGGGCCGCATCACCCACGCTGACCGGACCGGCCGCAGCACCGGCGCCCGCCGGCCCGGCGGTGTCGCCCGCGCCCGCCGGACCGGCCGGCTGCGCCGCAGCAGCGTCGGGCGCGGCGGTGATCCGGGCGCGAGCCGCGGGCCCCGCGTGCGGGGTCACCGCCGCGACGGCCAGCACCGCGAACCCGGCGGTACGCAGCGGCAGCCCGCCGGCCACCGGCTTCGCGGTCACCGCGGCCCCGAAGACCAGGGCGGGTACCACCGGCCAGGGCGCGCCGGCCGCCGCCAGCAGCACCGGCAGGGCCACCGCGCCGAACGGCAGCGCGGCCAGCGCGGGCAGCCACCAGCTCGGCGCGTCCGCCGCGGTGCGACGACCCGGCGCCGTCGTGATCCGGGCGTACGCCGCCGCGGCGGCACCGAGCAGCAACAGCACCAGCCCGGGGCGGGCCGCCGCGGGCGCGGGCTCGACGGCGGGCACCCCGGACCAGGGGCGGACGGGCAGGTCCAGCAGCACCGCCAGCGCGATCGGGGCGGCGGCCAGGAGCGCCAGGCCGGCCAGCGCGGCGCCCACCGACCGCGGGGCGGGACCGGGCCGGGCACCGCCTCCGGCGGCCAGCGCCAGCAGCGCCCCGACGGCGGCGTAGAGCGCCACCGGTTCCCCGCCCGGTACGACGAGCGGCCCGAGACCGATCGCCGCGAGCGCCACGGCGAGGCCGGTCGAGGCGTACCCGTGCAGGTCGGGCCAGTGGCGACGGACGGCGAGGGCGGCGACCACCGCCAGCGCGACGGCGACGGTCGCGCCGCGGAGCTGCCACCAGGGCGGCGCGCCGAGGCCGAGCAGCGCGACGGCCACCGCGGCCGGCACGGCGAGCAGCGCCACGGCCAGCGCCACCCCTTCGCGTTGTCCGGGCGGTCGGCCCGCTCGGCC